>CAZSIW010000268.1:0-3926 GCA_964606755.1 uncultured Elusimicrobiales bacterium
ACATGTTCAGCTTCGGCCCGTTCCTTCCTCACCCAGAAACCCCCATGAGTGAAGAAAAGACACCGACGCTTGCGGACAACTTGAAGGTTATAGCGGTATCCCGTTTCGCCGCCCAGAAAGACGCGAACGTGGTGATCACAACGGGTTTGGAAACGCTGGATGCTCTCGGGAGAAAAGCAGGTCTCCTGTCAGGAGGTAGTTCGGTGATGATAAACATAACGCCGGTAAAATATAGAAAACTCTACGCCATCTACCCCAACAGAGCCCATGAAGACGAGTCTATCGAAAAACAAATCAAAGACACGATCGACCTGCTAAAACACATAGGCAGGGCACCTACTGACTTGAACTACAAAACCAATAAGGAAAGATAAGCTTTATCGGCGTTATCCGGCTTGCTGGCCGGGACTGCTTTGGTTATCAAGATAGTAACACTTCTGCTACCTATTTATCTTTGCGGGGTTGTTGCATAACGGGGAATAGGAACATTTTTCTGTACAGACGTTCTTTGTGCCAAACTCAAGTTTTTTTTTGCAGTCGTTGTAATCGGCTGCTATTGTATTTATACGATCCATATCAGGTTTGCCGATCCTTGTAAACGATATGCCTACGTGCCATACCGCGCCTTCCGGTTTCGCCCATTCAACCTTGCCCTCAAGTTCTTGTGTCGCGATGCCGGGAATATTTATTGTAAACTTCATTTTTTTGCCCCTCTCAACGGGGGAATATGAACGAATAGCCATTCCGCCGGCCGACAGGTCAAGCAAGATTCCTGGTATGCCGTGCTTGTACAAATTGTATTGAGTCGGTTTGCCAACTTCTTCTATGATCTGATAGCGTTGGTGCAGGCGTTTGTTTTCCATGATTCATCCCCCTTCAAATAACACTCTCCGGTTCATAACAGCAATTTTACAACTCTTATGATATCTGGTCAAGGACAATTATCGTCGCGTTACTAATGCCGTTCTTTCACCTATCGATAGAATACTGATTGCGACGCTATTGGGTAAATATGATGACCGAAGTGAATGTGGGCTAGAGGTATTGATCAGAGAAATATTTTAATAATAAATCGAAACCGCTGATTCGGGGCAATCGAAACAACGGCTACACGGGAGTGAGGTTTTCCAACACAACAATTATGACCGGTCCCCCGTACCCGGCCACAATTGTGAACCTTATTATAGTAAATTCTATTTTGGCGGGTCTTTACTCATGCATGGAATCCGAGCTGAATTCCGAGAAAGCCTTTAAAACTCTTTCCATCAACGCTTCTTCGTCCATAATATCGGTCAGATCGATGTTCAATTTAAGAGCGACGGATAAAAGCGTCTTAACATAATCTGACGCACACAGGTTTATTCCGCTTCTCTTGTGTATCTTTCCGCAGATGTCGTTTATGTACTCCACCTGGTCTTCAGCGAGCTGGATGGTAATGGTTTTATTGGAATCTTTTGAACTCATGTAATGCTCTTTTCATCCTTACAGAATCAAAAAAAATATTTATTTATACCGTTCTATGGCTTTCATAAATCTTTCTTCCAGATCCTTTTCTTCCTTCACGCCCGACACGTCCATGTCAAGCTTCATAGCCGCACTGATGAGGCTTCTGACTATATAAGACTTGGGCAGCTTGTAACCGCCTGAACTTTTCATTTCGCTGCTCAGCTTGTGCAACCAGTGTTCCATTTCTTTCGTAATGGTAACCGGTATTCTGAAAAGATCTTTACGTACGTTTGCCCTGAACTTGGGTTTTTTAGTAGGATCGATGCTCATTTTATATTGTTTCAATATTGCATTGTTCGAACGTGAGTGTATTTTACAATAATCATTTTTTGAAGTCAACTGGCGGACACTTCCTGAGTCACAACCAGGACCTTGTCGGAAAATATTTCTGCCAGACCGCCAGATGAAAGAGTAAATTTCAGATTCTCGCCAGATGAATTGCTTACCTGGATCACCCCGCTCTTTAGAGCCACTATGAAATTGGCGTGGCCGGGCAGGACGCCCATCTCGCCCATCACGGACGGGAGTACGGCATTTTTTATTTTATCGCTGTAGACTACTTTTAGCGGCGTTATTATTTCAAGTTCCATCGGTCCTCTTTGCTTGTTATACTTTCGCGTTCATCTCTTCAGCGTTTTTTATTACGTCTTCTATCGTGCCGGCCATGAAAAAGGCCTGTTCGGGGATGCCATCACAACCGCCTTCTATTATCTTTTTGAAGCCCTTTATCGTGTCCTTTACGGGCACATATTTCCCTGGACGACCGGTGAACTCGGAAGCCACCGAGAACGGCTGGGAGAAGAACCTCTGGATTTTTCTCGCTCTAGCGACAGTGAGTTTATCTTCATCGGAGAGTTCGTCCATACCCAGGATCGCTATGACGTCCTGAAGTTCGCGGTATCTCTGAAGTATCTTCTGCACAGCGTAGGCGACGTCGTAGTGTTCCTGTCCGATTATTGTGCTGTCGAGCATCTTGCTTGATGAGTCAAGAGGGTCGACACCGGGATAAATGCCGAGCTCCGTTATCTTTCTTGACAAAACGACTGACGCGTCAAGATGGCCGAACGCCGTGGCGACTCCCGGATCCGTGAGGTCGTCCGCGGGAACATATATGGCCTGAACGCTGGTGATCGAACCATTCCTCGTAGATGTAATTCTTTCCTGAAGCTCGCCCATCTCGGTGCCGAGCGTAGGCTGGTATCCTACAGCTGAGGGCATCCTTCCAAGAAGAGCCGAAACCTCGGCGCCCGCGAGCACGTATCTGAAAATGTTGTCTATGAACAAAAGAACGTTCTGTTTTTCGCTGTCCCTGAAATATTCAGCCTCGGTAAGACCGGCAAGCGCGACTCTAAGGCGCAACCCCGGAGCCTCGTTCATCTGCCCGAACACGAGTATCGTTTTGTCTATGACTTTTGAACCCTGCATTTCAAGGTAGAGATCGTTTCCTTCCCTCGTTCTCTCACCGACACCCGTGAAGACCGACACGCCGCCGTGCTTGGTCGCAATATTGTGTATGAGCTCCATGATGACGACTGTCTTTCCCACGCCCGCACCGCCGAAAAGGCCTATCTTACCGCCCTTGCGGAACGGAACAATGAGATCGATGACCTTTATGCCCGTCTCGAATATCTCAAGTTTTGTTTCCTGGTCGGTAAACGCGGGTGAGTCCCTGTGAATGGGCATCTTCATCTCGGTCTTTATTTCACCCTTCGAGTCCACCGGTTCGCCCAAAGCGTTCATTATCCTTCCAAGACAGCCCCTGCCGACAGGCACGGAGATCGGAGCGCCGGTGTCCTCGGCGTCGAGCCCCTTTGAGAGCCCGTCACTGGAACCGAGCACGATCGTCCTGACGATGTTGTCACCCTGGTGGCTGACGACTTCGAGCAGAAGCTTATTGTTAGAACCGAGCTGGGTAAAGTTTTTTACTTCCAATACGTTATATATCGCCGGGAGTTGTTCGGTCTCAAACTCCACATCGACGACCTGCCCCAAAACCTGCACGATCTTCCCTGTTTGCATTTTATTCTCCTGTTACCTCATGCTCTCGGCTCCACCGACGATATCGGCGAGTTCTTTTGTTATATTGGATTGTCTTACCTTGTTCATCTCAAGCGTTAACTCATCTATCAACTCGTTGGCGTTCCTGGTGGCGTTGTCCATGGCGCTTATTCTCGCGGCCAGCTCGCTGTAGTAGGACTCGGCTAGCAGTTTATACACCGCGGCCCTGAGGTACTGCCTTATCGCGTGCTCGCACAGCGAGTCAACGCCTGGCTCATATTCAAACGTATCCTTTTTCTCGTCTTTGGCCAGGGTTTCCCGGTCAATAGGCAGGAGGCGCGTTACCTTTGTTTTGAAACTTATAAGAGAGACGAACGTGTTATGGACGACGTAAACCCTTGAAACGTTCTCGTTTTCCACAT
>CAZSIW010000269.1:0-3895 GCA_964606755.1 uncultured Elusimicrobiales bacterium
TCCTGCCTTCCACCCAAATAATCCGAAAAACTTACGACCTAATTCATACGTGCTCTTCACTGTAAAAGCACCTGGTATTTTCTTTTTGTTAGCTTCGGCTATAGCGGAATCGATCTCGGATTGCACCACAAGGCTATTGATAAGTTTAGAGACATGCTTGTTCATAAGGTCTTTATATACACCGGCAGCTTCTTCAGCGGTGGCTATATGCAACCCCGCGACTTTATTTTCTACAAGGTCGTGATAGGTTTCAACTCCGTTAAAGACGGTATCTTTGAACAGATCTCTGGTAAGGTTATGTTTGGAAAATATTTTGTTAACGGAAGTATCGGAAGGGTTTTCTATTAACGAATAGGTAGCAAGAGCATTACTTACTTTAACCTTGCTTTCTAAATTAAAATCATTCTTTATGCTGTCTAGATAATTCTGCAGCGACTTTCTCAAGTCTTCCTGATTTATCGTTTTCTTGCCATCTTTAGGAATAAACAAGCACATGGGTCCCGCAGGCGGGCCGCGGACCACCATAACATCGTAGCCCGGAAATTGAATTAAATTTTTCATCGCAAGGCAACGCAGAAGCGAAAGGGCCTGGTCTCCCGCCATATAGTCGAACGCATCGTTAACGACTTTGAACTGCCCCGCATCGATACGTATATCCTTCAATTCGCTCGATTGTTTTTTATAGCTCTCGATAACTCCCCCGACATCCGTATATCCCGAAAAATCGAGCGACAAGAGAAAAGCATTGTTTAACCTGTCCGGATTATTTTCCAAAGTTTCCGTGACAAAATCGCGCAGATAGTTTTCAGAACCCAAATAGAAAATATTTTCCGGCATACTTGTCATTCTTCCGAATTTTAATTCATCGAGCTTCTTAAAGGCTTCAATTTCAGGCCGCGCACTTTCTTCATTAATAAGAATATCAATATGGTTTTCACCTTCTTTTTTGTGTATATCATCCACTTCATGGTTAACCAGAAGCCCGCCGGGAACCCTGTAATCATTTTTGAACAGTTTTTTAGATTCATCCTTGCCGGTCGCCGCTATTTTCAGCGCCGATGTGTATCTGTCGACATGCAGCCTGTCCGCTTCACTGTCGATAAAACTGCTTGTCGCCAGCCCAGCTGACACAGTCAACCTTACGGAGTTGCCGATACCGTCAAGCCAGGATTTTATCGGCCGAAATTTTATTTTACCATGGACTGCAGGATCGTTATTAATATCCGAGATGAGCTTATCTATCTGCTCTTTCGTGACGTTTTGCCCTGTCGAGGATCTAAAGACAAGCACGTTGTGGCCGGCATATTTGTCGCTTTCACCGACAACTGAAATGTTCGCGTTATACTTCTCGTTAAGAAGAGTTTTTATGTCGTCACTTACTTCCTGCCCGCCGATGCTTCCAAGGGAAACGGCGCCATACCAGGCATTGTCTATTTTTGATTTTACCGCTTCGGCCATTTCCGCCGCTTTCGCCTGGTCAGTCTCGGGCAGCGCGACTGCGAGCTCATCGCCGCCGAACCTGAACGCTTTGCCGCCGTTTGCCAGCGCCATATCGATGATGCCCGCGAATATCGGCTTCAGCATAAAATTCACATTGCCTTTGCTGACAATACGGTTATGGAGGTTCATCAAATTAACATCAAAAAATGCCATCGAATTAAATTCTTTTTTATCGAACTTTCTGCGGACTTCCGCTTCAACTTCCGCACGGTCAGGCATGATAGCGTTTTTATCATTTTCTATCTCAACGATATTACGGACAAAACTCCGCACGAGGTCAGCCGAGTTTCCCGCTGGTTCGACATCAATTCCGTTTTCATTCAATACTTTTTTCTTACCGCTTATCATGGTTTCAACTGTTGAAACCAATTTGCTTAAAGAACTTCTCTGTTGTGCGTCAG
The DNA here is from genome assembly GCA_964606755.1 of uncultured Elusimicrobiales bacterium. Classification (GTDB taxonomy): domain Bacteria; phylum Elusimicrobiota; class Endomicrobiia; order Endomicrobiales; family CAZSIW01; genus CAZSIW01. Next base: position 1,902 of record CAZSIW010000269.1, read on the forward strand.
CTAGAACATATTTATCCTCGGCTTTGTTCAGGTAGTAATCGAACACCTTCTTTTCTATTGTCTTATTACCGTCTTTCTTATCCTTATACACCAGGAAGAACTTGCTTTCACCGTTACTCCCTTTTTCTACCTCCAGCGTTACGACCACACCTTTATTTATATTATATAAAGGGTTTGAGGACAGGTTTTCAAGCTCCCTGTTCGCGTCTTTGAGAGCGATCTTCCCATCCAGCACAAGCTTGCAGAACGCGCCCACCATCGGACCTTCAAGCGCTTTAGGCCCGTACTGTGGAAGCTGAGACAACAGCATTGCCGCAAGAGAAGAATATGAATAGCTGTGTCCAAGTTTGATAGCTTTGTTTGCCGCTGTACGGAACGTTCCATCAAGGATCTTTACAGCATCCTGAAATGCAAGTTTACTCGCGGAATTTATCCTGCTGAAGTTGCCGTTTCCGGCCTTCGCAAAAACCTTATTCTGCTCATCGATCAACCGGTTGTATACTGTTTCGGCGAACGATGTATCCTGCGTGACGTTAGGGGTTATGACGAGATATGATATTTTTTTCTCTCTTAACAGTTTGGCTACCCCAGGCGTGTGGAAACCGCCGGTCACCATCACTATTATTTCCTGTGCACTGTCCAGAGAAGACAGTGTTTTGTCCAAGTGCTCTACATTGGGATCATATGCGGCATTATTCACGACCGCGGAGAGTTTTGTGTTTTCAAGAAAAGAATCGTTCCTTTTAACATTGATACTGTAATACGTATCCAGTAATCCGTAATATTCAGCAAGAGATTTTAATGTGCTGTCGAAAGGAAAATACTTGGCCCACAGCTCGTTGAACCTGGGCTTGTTTTCCATAAAATACGTGTAGTCTTCAGCGCTCAACTTGTTTTCAAGGTAATCTCTCAAAACAGCCGCGAAGTCGTCAAGGAAGGCGATCTCTTTTTCCGCCTCGCTTTTCGATTGGGCCAGTTTCAGGTCCCTTAACAACTTTCTTTCCTCGCTCACCAGCCCGACCGGGTTTATCTTCTGGTTAGCATCGACATAAGCAAGGAACGTGTTAAGGTCCGGAAAATTTATCGCGAGGTCAAGGTTATATTCCTTTGCTATGGCCGCAAGATAGACGTAAAGCTCATCCGGCCTGGAAAAGTTTGCTGTCTTTGCGATCAGAAGCGAGTACGCGGCGTACGGGAGTTCCTGCTTTAGTATGCCCAGGAACGTCTGCAGCTGCATAGCGATCTTCTTGAATTTCAGGCCCTTTGCCGTATCTGCTATCTCAACATATCTGGTTATGTTCGTAAATGACTCAAGGTCAACCCCTGCCTTATCGCAGTATTTTTTCACCTTCTTATAGTACTGCTCATCATCAATTTTTCCCGAATCCTTCAGGGCACTGATCTCTTCAACTTTACTGTTTGCCGAAGAATAATAAGATCTTTTAATGGAATTCAGCTTATCATACACTCCGTCCATTAACTTATCTATTTTTTTTCTGTCGTTGATTATCTTGCTGAGGCGCAGGCTGTTTTCCCTGTAAAGCGTAGCGTCTTCCAGACCGTAAATAAAGTCGGGCTTTCCGGAGGATATCGAATAATACTCGGTGCCGGTAAGCCTTCCCTGTTCGATCAGTGTGTCTGCTATCTGCTCTCTCGTTTTTTTGTCGTTTACCGAGTTCAGCCACGAGGTATCTACGCTTCCGATGGCGCCCTCAACATATATCTTCGACAAATGATATTTCCCGTCCAAAAGGGAGACTATCTTGTTTATGTTCCTCTGCACTTCAGGCAGGCAGTGAAGATCCTGGATATTGATGACCACCTTCTGGCTCTGGCAATACCTGGCGTCTGTTATCCTGCCCACGCCGAACGGCAGAACGAACTTGTCCATTATCTGTTTAAAGTGCGCAACGTCCTGTTTTGGGTCAGTTGACGCGGCCCGCAGGGACGGCGCGAACACTGACGAGAACACGAAACACGTGCACGTCAGCACC
>CAZSIW010000270.1:0-3872 GCA_964606755.1 uncultured Elusimicrobiales bacterium
TATAACGGGAAATATTTTCTATCATAACTATGGCGTCATCCACTACAAAACCGGTAGCTATCGTAAGCGCCATCAAAGACAGGTTGTTCAAACTGAAACCCAGAATATACATCACCCCGAAAGTGCCTACTAAGGACACGGGAACCGCGACCGCCGGAATAATGGTTCCAGCCGCGGTCCTCAGGAACAAAAAGATCACCATAACGACAAGAAAAATCGAGAACAGAAGTTCGAACTGAATGTCCGATACCGAATCCCGGATGGTCGTGGTCCTGTCGGTCAATATTGAGACATGGATAGCAGCCGGCAAAGATTTAGAAAGAGCGGGGAGCATTTTTTTTATGCGGTCTACCACTGCGATGACGTTCGTATTGGGCTGGCGCTGAATATTAATGATTATAGCCGGTTTATCGTTTTTCCACGCCGCCTGGTTCACGTTCTCCGCCCCGCTGACAGCATCGGCAACGTCGGATAACCGTACCGGTAGCCCGTTGCGGTAGGCAACGATTATGGGCATGTAGTCTTTGTTCGAAAGCAGCTGATCGTTGGCCCCGATCACGGAAGACTGCCGCGGGCCGTCAAATCCGCCCTTGGCAAGGTTTACATTGGCCGCCGCGAGAGCCGTCCTGATATCTTCCAGCGTCAAGCTGTAAGCCGCGAGAGCCGTGGGATTTGCCTGGATCCTGACCGCCGGGCGCTGGCCGCCGCTTATGGAAACAAGGCCCACGCCGGAAACCTGAGAAAGTTTCTGGGCAAGGCGCGTATCGGCAAGGTCTTCAACAGTCAGCAAAGGCAGTGTATCGGACGTTAATGCTAGAGTAAGAACAGGAGCGTCCGCCGGATTAACTTTGTTATAAACCGGAGGATTGGGAAGGTCCGTTGGAAGAAAAGTCGTTGCTGCGTTTATCGATGCCTGCACTTCCTGCTCGGCAACATCAAGGCTCAAGTTGAGGTCAAACTGAAGCGTAATTACCGAACTGCCGCCTGAACTTGTCGAGCGCATCTGCTTGAGGCCCGGCATCTGGCCGAACTGGCGCTCAAGCGGCGATGTAATGGAAGACGCTATAACCTCAGGGCTGGCCCCGGGATAAAACGTCATTATCTGGATTATTGGATAATCTACCTGGGGCAAAGCGGAAACCGCAAGCTGAGTGTATGCGACCGCGCCGGCGAGGATGATCGCCACCATCAGCAAAGTGGTCGCGACCGGCCTGAGGATAAATATGCGTGACGGATTCATTGTTTTTTGTTTTTATGGTCTTTTGCGGTTTTAGAGGAATCAGCCGTTCCGGCTCCAGCCGCAGCGCCCGCGCCCGGCGCCTGCACGTCAACTCTACTTCCCTCTTTGAGTTTGTCGGCTCCCTCAATAACTACGATATCACCGGGAGACAACCCCTTGTCTATTGAAACATTATCTCCTTCGCCGGGGCCCGGCGCCACCGTTTGCACCGTCACGGTATGATCCGGCTTTACGACATAAACATAGCTATTCTGCGGGCCAAGCTGTATCGCCGCTGCGGGTACTATTGTCGCGTTCTTTCTCGTGTCTATGAGAAGCCTGACGTTAACGAACTGGTTTGGGAACAGCTCGTTGGATCTATTGGCAAAAAGAGCCTTGAGCCGAACGGTGCCGGTATTCGGGTCGATCTGGTTATCGATCGCGCTCAAGCTGCCGGCAGAGAGCATGCTTTCATCGCTGCGATTGTACGCATAAACGTTGATAACAGCGCCAGCGTTGTACCTTGTAAGAACCTTCTGGACATCATCCTCGGGAAGAGAAAAAACCACGGTCATCGGCTGCATCTGCGTTATAACAGCAAGGCCGTTCGTGTCCGTGGCGTGAACAATATTCCCGGGGTCTACATTCCTAAGGCCGATCAGCCCGCTGACAGGCGCGGAAATCGTGCAGTATTCCAGCTGCACTTTGGCGTTATCGAACAGGCCTCGGTCCAGTTTCACCTGCCCCTCGTACTGTTCAACCAGGGATTTTTGCGTATCGAACTGCTGTTTCTGTATGGAATCTTCTTCCAGCAGTTTCTTGTACCGCTCGAAATCCAGCCAGGCATTTTCTAAAAACGCCTTGTCTTTCTCCAGCTGCCCTTCCGCCTGGGACAACTGCGCCGCAAAAGGCCGCGGGTCGATCTGGGCCAGAACATCTCCCTTTTTGACTATCTGACCTTCTTTAAACAGCACCTTATCCAGTGTGCCGTCAACGCGGGTCTTTAAGGTTATGGTGTTAAGCGGGGTAACCGAACCGAGCCCTGTAAGATAAATGCTTACGTCTTTTGTTTTTGCGGGCACCGCGACCACGGGAATTGCAGGAGCCGACCCCTTTTTTTCCTTTGCCAATTTTTGCTCCCTGTGCGCTGACATCTTGAACATCCCTATTACGAGCACACAGAGCAAAACCGAAGCCAGCAAGGCAGTCCAACGATTTTTGAATTTGGGCGGGATGGACCCATACCATCTCTTTATCGTAGATATCCAAATCGGCCAAAGTGTTTTAATCGTGACAACTGTGGACACGATCAGTTTCCTTATGATAAGCAGCAGAACCAGCCAAAGGCTTTTGAACATATGAGAAAATGACTGGTCGGTAATATTTCCCTCATCTTTTGAAACGGGCTGCATAGGCGCTTCCCTCCGAATAAATGATTTGCTCTTGATGTCTATTGGATATTGTACAATATATCGTTCGCAATGAACAACAGCACACAGCTTTGTCAACCGAACAAAAAAATAAATGTACTCTTAAAGATAGCAAGGTATAGCTATTATTTTCAATCTAATACTGAATTTTCTCTTGCACTATTTATTTAGACAATACTAAACCGTGTTTAGTCTCGCATGTTTTTTAAAAATCATGGAAATAAAAATACCTGCAAGGGTTGAATAACTTTTCCTTGAAATCTCTTGTCTAATATTATGAAGCGCAATAGGAGAATATCATGAGAAAAGTCATCGTTGTGTGTGCCATATTATTGATGTTGGACCAGTTAGGCATGGCGGATGCTATCTATCTAAAGGATGGACAGGTTTTCAGGGGCGGCATAGTTTCGCAGAATGACCAATCTGTAGTAATCGAGGTATACGGCGGCAACAAAGAGACCATATACAAGCAATATATAGACAGGATCATCATGGGTGATGAAAACAGCGATCAAAATTGGAGGCCGAGAAGAAGGTGGTACACGGGCAGGGAACGTGATGGAAGCGATGAATTGATATTCAAGATCGGGTTCGATTTTAACGGCAAACAGACGACCTCCAACAACAAGCTGTTCATTGATGGGACAGGAAACCCGTTGGCCAGCGGCAATCAGGATGTTGACCCCGGAACATCTTTTACGGGAGAGTACGTATCGTACGTTTCAAAAAATATAGGTCTTGGAGGCGGCCTGACCCTCCAATCTCCAAGAGGTTTGTCTAACATGCCGGGCACTTTCAGTTTTGCGCCGTTATACGCCCTGGTGAAAGTCCGCACCACACCGGGCAAGCGGAATTTTTACGAATACCTGACAGGTCAGGTCGGCTACAACTTTTTTGGAGGCGATACGAGTTATCTGGGCAGGAACAGCACTTTCGACGGAGGATTGTATTGCGGAGTGGGGGCGGGCGTTGTCATTAACAGGATACAGCTGGAACTTCTTTACACGCAAACCCAGGGAAGGGCCAATGATTGGGGGTACCTGTACAACTCCGGCTCCCAAACATACGCTTATTTCAACGAATCGGGTGATATCACTTATTCCAAGCTGGGGCTGAATATAGGTTTTATTTTTTAGGAAGACGTACAGTTCAAAATCCGAGAGATAAAGAAATGGAGGTAAAACCAGATGTCTAAAATGCTGAAAATATTTTCCACTATAAGC
>CAZSIW010000271.1:0-268 GCA_964606755.1 uncultured Elusimicrobiales bacterium
TCTTGCGCGACGTCCCAGCCGGTAGCGAGGTCACCAACTATCTTTATGTTCTTGTCGTATTTTACAAGGCCGTTGTAGATCAAGCCGTTTATCTGGCCCGAAGCCGAGTCCGTCGCCAGGACCGGGTTGAGGTATGATGCGTCTCCTATGGATGCGGCTATGTAGTAATCGCCGTATTGAGGCTTGGTAGGATCGAAAGGAATGTTTTTTCCGGGTCCCTTGCTGCACCCCGCGAGAGCCAACATTATCATCAAAACCTGTAAGGGTT
>CAZSIW010000271.1:278-3853 GCA_964606755.1 uncultured Elusimicrobiales bacterium
TATTTCTATCAGCGTGTATTTCCCGTTCAGGTACCTGTTTACGGCGTCTTTTACGTCCTGCGGCGACACCTTCATAAGATCGTCTATATATTTCTGGTCATACTCGCTTCCCTTACCCAGGACTTCCCACCAGCCCAGATACCAGGCCTGTCGGGCCACTGTCTGGTGGTCCAGCAGGTAAACACCCTTGATGTAATTCTTGGTCTCTTCCACTTCCTTCTCGCTGATCTCGTTCTTCCTCAACTCGTCAAGGATCTCAAATATTCTTTTTTTTGCGAGCTCCACGTTCTGTTTCTTAAGACCCAGATAGATCATGAACCTGCTTGTAAACCTGTGTGACGGATAAAAAGAATTGACCTCGTAGGCAAGGCTGAGCTTTTCCCTCAACTCCACAAAAAGTTTTCCGCTCATCCTGCTGCCGGTATAGGCGTTGAGCACCTTCAGGACGGGAAAATAGCTTTCACTTACAGACGGGGCCGGAAAACCTATCATGAAATAGGCCTGCTGGAATTTCTTAGTATCCTGGACCAGGTTCTTGGAGAAGGTCTCTTTTACCTCAAACGGCGCCCCCTGCATTTCCTTATCGGGGACCCCTGAAAAATACTTCTGGGAGAGCTTCTTCGCGTCTTCGAGCGATATGTCGCCCGCTATTACCACAAGCATGTTGCGTGAAACGTAATGGCCGTTGTACCAGGAAAGCAGGTCTTTTCTAGTAAATTTTTCGACACACTCTTTTGTTCCGCATTCGGGCCAGGAATAGGGGTTGCCGCTGTAAAACGTTTTTATGAAGAGGTCGTCGGCGGTCGCGTGAATGCTGTCCTGCCTGGCTTTTATTCCGGCAAGCACGTTGCTGCGTTCTTTTTCCAGCTCGCTCTTATCGAACGAAGGGCCGGTTATGACATCGGACAGTATCTCGGCAGCGTCTTCCGCGTGGGTGTTCATGGCGGAAATACCCATTGAGCAGAAGTCGTGCTCAGTGTCGATCGATATCACTGCGCCGATGTTCTCGAGGTCCACAGACAGTTTGTCGCTGGACCTTTTACCCGTTCCCTTTTGCATCATCACCTGGGTGAAGCTGGATATTCCGGCGACATCTTTTGTCTCACAGGACACGCCGTTGCGCAGGAACACCTGTATGGTGACGAGCGGGTTTTCTGAATTCTGGCTGTGTATGAAGCTCAGGCCGTTAGAAAGAGTGTATCTGTTCAAGGTCCCTCCAGCGAAAGACAGAGAATTTAGCAATATCAGTGATAGGACAGCGACTGTTCTTTTCATTTGGTACCGTTTTTCGGCGCTATGATCGATGTGCTCAGGCCGTAGCTGTTGTAGTATTTTTTAAAAAAATCCAGGACATCGTTTTTTGTTACGCTTTCGATGCCGGCGATATACTTCTCTATCATCGCGGGGTTGCCCTGTGTTTCCCAGTAGCCGAAAAGCGAAGCCAGGTCGTGGTAGGTCTCGTTGCCGAAATACCACTGGGATTTTAATATCTCTTTTGCCCTCTTAAGCTCCTCATCGCTCGGGACGTTTTTTGCCAGATCGTCCACCTGTTCCCGCGTCGCCTCAAGCACCGCTTTCTGGTTTTCCGGAGCAAAGACCGATGATATCACAACAGCGCCCGTTCCCCTCTGTCCCCAGAAAGATGAGCCTATGCCGTAGACCAGCCGTTTTTCCTCTCTCAGTTTCCTGTAGAGCCTTGAGGTTCTTCCGCCTCCGAGTATCACACTGCTTACATCTGCGATGCCCTGCTCCTCGGATAAAACATCAGGCCCCAAAAATCCGCTGAGCGAATACGTCTGCTCGACATCCTTAGGCAGGCTGATGAAGTTGCCCTTGTGCTCTTTTTGAACGAGAGAGGGTTCAGCGGGAGGCTTCCTGTTCTCGAGTTTGCCAAGAGTGTCTTTTACCAGGGCAAGCATTTCATCCGGGTTTATATCGCCAACAATGCACATGACCATGTTGGCAGGCACGTAATGCGCCTTGTAATAATCCAGTATCTGGGCCCGGGATACATTCTTGATGACGTCGGAGGAGCCGAGCACGCTGGGTTTGTAGGGACTGTCGGGAAAAAGCGCCTCTGTGAAAACGTCGTAAAGCATCGCGCCGGGGTTGTCGTTGTGCCTGGCTATTTCTTCAAGCACCACCGGGCGCTCCCTTTCAAGCTCGTCCGGCGGAAGGGTAATGTTCCCCATCGCGTCGGCCAATATCTTTACGGAATCCTGAGCGCCGGCCTTATATGTGTCTATATAGAAATAGGTGAATTCTTTGGAGGTTGCGGCGTTGATCACCCCTCCCTGTGTTTCCACTATCTTGCTTATCTCGTCAGCCGGATACTTTTTCGTGCCCTTGAAGATCAGGTGCTCCAGGAAATGCGACAAGCCGCTGGTGTTTTCGCCTTCGTCAACGGAGCCGACCTTGACCCAGACCTGTATCGATACGACAGGTTGCGCGTGGTTTTCCTTCAGTATTAAGGTTGCCCCATTGTCCAGTTTCATCTTTTTTACTCCTTCCATGACGCTCGCTCTGAGCGCCGGTGCCAGCGACAATAGACAAAGAATGATAAGAACAGATACATTTCTTTTCATTTATACGGTGACCTTAGACAATTTTATTTTCATCTTTGTCCTCTGAGTTGTCATCAATGTCTTTTTTTTCAACTGTATCGGCAACAGACTTGCTTTTTATCCATGAGTCGACTACGGCGTAGGCCCATATCGCCGCGAATACCGCGTCAAAATATAGCATTGTTTGCGGGTGCGCGGAAGAAAAATTGTTCATGGTGTTGAGTATGTCGTTGTTGGAGAGCGACGAAAGGTTCTGCAGTCCTGAGGTCTTGAATATGTACCATATCTGGTGGAGACCGAAGATAAGAGACAGCAGTATGAGGGCGGTCGCGTGCTTGAACTTTTTGAGATAGAGGTGACCCACGCCGGGCCCCAGGAGGATCGTAAGAGAGATGGATATAAGCCGTTTCTTGAAAGTCTGGTTAACGTTCATTAATGCCTCTTTTCATAGATTATACTTATTTTGGACCAGTTTTTGAAATAAAACCGCGTTATTTAACATGTCGGAGTTGTTGAAGAAAACATAACCGGTTTGCTTGTCGCACATGCCTATCAGTTTTTTTAATTCGTCGCGGCTGTAGCTATAGTCGTAAACCAGCCGGTTTTCAGAATAGGTGCCATGCAGCCTGAAATAGGAAACGTGGCCGTATAATTGTTTCTGGCGCAGAGGGTCCACCGCGTGTATCAGGTTAAGATCGGTGCAGACCCTTATAATGAGTTCCTTATCCCATTTCCCGCGCGGTTCCCACGCGAACGTGGTGGATTCTCTTTTCACGTTCTTGAAAAATTTTGTCATATTGGTCAGGTTGTCGAGGTTCGGCACGAACGAACCGGGTGTCTGGAAAAGTATTATCTTGGACCTGAGGATCCTGGCGAGCTCAAGGGTACTTTTCCACGCCTCCATCACCTCGTCCGTGTTCCTGAACATCCCGTAATACCTTTTCTTCGCCTCGGGCAGCGGCTTTTTAAGTTTGTTGTAGGTAGAGCTGTTTGCCGGATGAGTTATCAGCT
>CAZSIW010000272.1:0-3829 GCA_964606755.1 uncultured Elusimicrobiales bacterium
AGCATCGCCCTCGATCTGGGCCTTGACAATGTCGCCCTCTTCGAATGTGGCGGAGGTCAGCACTTTTGCTTTTGAGGTACTCGGATCAATGCGCCTTTCCGAAACGACCTCTATTCTAGTGGTCGTCTTTCCGCCTTTAAATTTTGCCGGTTCCTTCATTATGATAAGCTTCGCCGGTTCGCCATTTATATACACGTCCTGCCTGTACACGTTTATCTTTTTATCAAAATTGCCTTTGCTGTAAACTTTCGATTTCAACGCGTCAAGGACATCCCTGACATTATCGAACTCGCCCAACGCATACCCTGGTATCACGGTGTCGCCTATCTTCAAGGGGCTAACGGCCTGAGTAGGATCTAATACCTTTATCTTTCCGTCTTTAGAAAACAGGTCATCACGTTTCAGCACATCTGTGGTTTTCATATCTTTCATGTCTATGGTGAGGTCTAGCTGCCCGGAATCCGCTGCATCGAGCAGAAGTTTGATGTCGTCCGAGCAGCAGAGTTTGTACCATTCGTATGCATTCTCGTTCCGGAACCTCTTCAAGTAATCTATGCCGACCCTGCTGTTCTCGATTTTATACTTATAAGGGGCACCTTTATAAGTTATCTGCAGTTCATAGTCATATTTCTTCAGATGCACGGGATCGTAGTAATCGGATATCTGTCGTGCGCTCACCGTCAGGTCTTTCGCATCGATGTGATTGTCCTGGATAAAAGCAGCTATAGCTTTGTCAACCGCATCGTAACCCAGCTTAGCGACATCCGTACTCTGGCCCTGTGCGAGTTTTGCTATTTCAGAATTTGCATAAGTTATGTTAGAGGCGATATTTTTTGCAAGCGTGTTCACGGGGACCGTGCCATACATGAAGACATCGGAACCGGGAGCGATCGGAGTATATTCTTTCGCATCTCCATATTCGCCTACTTTGCCCGTGCCCATGAACGGCACTCTGCCGAGCCTGGCGGTATTGTTACGGTTCACATCGTTCGGCACATTATTGATCGACGCGGTGGGCGCAGACATAATGGTATATGTGTTTTTCTTGTCGTCCGTCATCACGAGGGCATTATTATCCTGCAATTCTATCGAAGCGATCTTTTTACTATTCTCGAAATCAGCAACATTCTGAACATTTACGAAATCCTTTGAGTATTTCCCGTTAGCATAATCCTGTTCAAGAGTTGCGGGCACATTCCGGGGCACTACCGCCCCGTACCCGAAGTACCCTGTCTTGTCCGCTCCCCTGCTCATGTACAACCGGTAATATTTTCCGTCTTTTAATTTTACGACATAGTCAGTTATGCTGGCGGTTTTCCACACATAAACCTGTTCGCCTGTCACCGGGTCGACCGGGCCCGCCGGCACGTAGTCAGCTAGGTTCGCCTGGCCCATAATAGCCGGCATCCATCCGGAAGTCCCGGCGGCATCGATGGCATCCTTTGGATTGCTCATCGCATCGCCCGGCTGGAAAACATAGAGTATGAGATGATCTCCTACTACGCGTTTCGCATAAAGCTTGTTTCCAATGGAGAAGGTGTAAAAACCGGGTGTCGTGCTGGCTTCGTCCGCGGTTACCGCTTCTGCCGTAAAGTCTAGCGCAGAATTGACAACCGGATAGAAAACACCCATTCCTTTTTTGAGGTCCTGCGAATGTTGATATGCCTTGCTGTCTTTGCTGTCCAGTGTATTCGGGTCTTTGTAGTCGTAGTGAACGAGCGAAAACGTTTTGCCGTTATTTTCTATAAGCATAAGCCCGTCCAGGAAACCGTTAAGGGTTATCAGGGTGGGGCCACTGGCATTGCGTACCGCGCCTTTCAGTATGCCGTTATAATCCTGTATCAATGTCGCTTTCTCAAGAGCTTCTATGTCTGAGGTCAGGAGCCTGATCTTATTCGTGCCGCGTATCGGCATGGCTTCCAAACGCTGAGGGTTGTCTTTGTTCACGTAATATATAATAGACACATTGCCCATGCTGTCCTGCGTCTGCGCCTCATAGATACCCATCTTCTCCAGTTGCGCCTGGTCGTCACGCAGCATTATCGTGCTTTCCTTGGACGTATTCAGGTAATTTTCGTTGTCTCCGACCTGCGAGTAATAGATATATTCACCGGGCGTAGGGCCGGGTTTTCTTCTGATATTCAGCGCCACCATCGTGGCCTCGAGCTTGTCTGCTTCAGCTATAGAACCGGCAGCGCGCAGCTTATCGGCTTTCTGATAAAGAGCGATCACATCTCCAACCTTCTTGAGCTTGGAGAAATCACTCGCGGCCATTGGCGCCGGGCCCTCTTTACTATAGGTGTAATCGGGATAATATTTGATACCCCAATCGTCATCATACGTTTTCCATAGAGCCTTGGCTTTTTCGCTGACAGTCGCCTGACAGAGCTGGCCGTTTACCATGACAAAATCCTTGGCGGAATGATCGGGCAACGACTGGCCTGCATAAGTTACTTTCTTGCTAGGCGACTGTGTTATCGCCTGGGTGTTCCTCGCCTGGTTGCCCAGCACACTCCCTTCATACGGCGAATATATGGGGGAAACTTCCGACAGCTGATACTTAGTTTTCACCGGATCTAGCACATCGATCATCTGTTTAACTGTCAGTGCGTTATTGAAAGTGTCCATTACAGGATCGACTACAGCTTGCTTTATGGTGCCCTTATTTACAAGTTCAGCGAGCAAGCTTTTCATCTCGGTGGCAGTCATGATACTGTCACCGCTTTTAGACCCCAAAGCTGTCATGATGGGCCCGACATCATCTTTTTTCAAGGTACCTTTAGCAACGAGTTTGTTGATATTATCTTTTACCTCATCGACAGTGTAAACATTATCGTATTTGGTTCCCAGTTTGAAGATGCTTAAAATAGTGTCCACGTCGGCCTGGGTCAGGACGTGCCGCTCAACAAGCTTTGCGAGCTTCGTTTCCCACAGCGCTTCAATATCCCTTTGAGTTTTTATAGGTATGATCTGATCTGTGTTCTTAGCGGTGGCCGTAACCGGTTTGATCAGCTCCTGCTCCAGCGCGTCTACTATCGAAGCTGGGTCGTTGTCAGAGGCTATGCGGACCGGAGGCGATTGAAAATTAAACGTCGGATTGCCATTTGCCGGGTTTAACGGTATATTCGCAGTCAGGCTTTCCTGATTCTCGCCCTGAGCTGTTATCAATATCCCTTTGTTGATTACATCGTACTCTGCGGTAAGCGTCGACTGGCCGACCTTTATTGTTGGTCCAACCAACAACCCGGGTGTCACCGCCTGCCCGGTGACCGGGTCTATCTGTGTCAAAACCACATTAAATGTAACCTCCGTGTAATTGGGTTTTTTTGGTTCGCGGTATCCGAGTTTAAGTGTTACATTGTTCCCGCTGGTAGTGACCAGGTAATCAGAACCGACCTCCATCCCAGTATCGAACAGGTACGCGCCCTGCGCCTCGCCTTTAAGATGGTCTATAAAATTATCGCCGCCGGTGCTCTGCCAAGTGCCTATCAGGATAAGTTTTCTTTCCTTAGTCGTATCCTCGGCCCCGGCAAATAACGAAGCCTGCGAAGTCAACTGGCTGTAATCTTCTCCCGCAGCAACTGCCTTCCCGTTCGCACCTACGAAATAATATTTTTGGATCATCAGTTTCCCACCTGACGCCAGGGTAAGCTGTTTAAGAAAGTTTGTAACGCTGTTGCCCTGATCATCTGTCGTAACATTCTTCAGCCTGGACAGATCTACGGAAAGCCACACAGTCGAGCCGTCCTTAGTGTCATAGGTGGTTTTTTCGTTCACATCATATTGTACCTGGTCAGCCGGAGCGTTTATCTCTTTCTTGACCAGCCCC
>CAZSIW010000273.1:0-3767 GCA_964606755.1 uncultured Elusimicrobiales bacterium
AAGGGACGAAGTCCTCAACATGGCGGTAAAGAGCGTCCAGTTCGCTAAACGCTACTGCAAGGACGTCGAGTTCTCGGCCGAGGACGCTTTCAGGTCCGATCTCGGTTACCTCTCGAAGGTGGTGGAGAAAGTCATAGACGCCGGCGCGACAACAGTAAATATACCGGACACGGTCGGCTACGCTATGCCCGACGAGTTCGGCGCGATGATCAAGTCTATCGCCGACAACGTGCCCAACATCGGCAAAGCCGTAATGAGCGTCCACTGCCACAACGACCTCGGCCTCGCGGTCGCCAACACCCTCTCCGCTATAAAAAACGGCGCGAGGCAGGTGGAGTGCACCGTTAACGGCATAGGCGAGCGGGCGGGAAACGCGGCCCTTGAAGAGATCGTGATGTCGCTTCGCACCAGGAAGAACTATTTTGACGTCAGCTACGGCATAGACACAAAACAGCTGTTCAAGACCAGCAGGCTCGTTTCGACGCTGACCGGCATAGCCGTCCAGCCCAACAAGGCGGTCGTGGGCGCCAACGCTTTCGCGCATGAGTCCGGCATCCACCAGGACGGGGTGATCAAGGAGCGCACGACCTACGAGATAATGAACCCGAAGGATGTGGGTGTGCCGTCCAGCAAGCTGGTGCTCGGCAAACATTCGGGCAGGCATGCTTTCGTTAAACGCCTCAAGGACCTCGGCTACACGCTTTCACCGGCTGACCTTGAAAAGGTGTTCTCGAAGTTCAAGGAGCTGGCGGACAAGAAAAAATCCGTTTACGACGACGATATAATGGCGCTCGTTGAAGAAGACTTAAGCAAGATGCCCGAGATCTACGCTCTCGAGTACCTCAACACGTCTTCCGGCACCGGCATCATACCCACGGCGACTATCAGGATATCCGAGCGTTACGGCAAAGACGAGAAGAGGATAATCCAGGAAGCCGCCTGCGGAGACGGCCCGGTGGACGCCGCCTACAAGGCTATAGATAAGGCTGTTGTTGTCAAAAACACTAAGCTTGTCGATTACAGCTTAAGGGCCATCTCGAGCGGCAAAGACGCGCAGGGCGAGGTGAACGTGAAGGTGACGCACAACAACCTCACCTACACCGGCCGCGGAACTTCGACGGACATTATCGAGGCCAGCGCCAAAGCCTACATCCAGGCGATGAACAAGATAAAAGGAACACATCAAAAATCAAAGATCAAATATCAAAATTAAGGTGTCGCTTTAAAGCGACTTAAGGTTTTAAATTTTTGATGTTTGATTTTTAATTTTTGAATTAATTTAAGAGGTGAAATATCATGGCAATGACAATAGCAGAAAAAATACTGGCCGCGCACTCCTCCAAAAAAGAGGTCAGGCCGGGCGAGTTCATAGATCCGAAAATAGATATCGCGCTCGGCAACGACATCACGACGCCGCTGGCGATAAAAGAGTTCCGTAAGGCCGGGGCGAAAAAGGTGTTCGACAAAAACAAGGTGGTGCTCGTTATGGACCATTTTACGCCGAACAAAGACATCAAGAGCGCCGACCAGGTAAAGTTCATAAGGACCTTCGCGAAGGAGCAGAAGATCGTCAACTATTTCGAGGGCGGCAACTGCGGGGTTGAGCACGCGCTTCTTCCCGAAAAGGGCATCGTTCTTCCGGGCGACCTCGTTATCGGCGCTGATTCGCACACCTGCACGTACGGCGCGCTCGGCGCGTTCGCGACGGGCGTGGGTTCCACCGACCTCGCGGCGGCGATGGCCACCGGCAGTCTCTGGATGAAAGTCCCGTCCAGCATTAAGTTCGTGTACAAAGGCAAGCTCAACAAGTGGGTCGGCGGCAAAGACCTCATACTCTACACCATCGGCAAGATAGGCGTTGACGGGGCTCTCTATAAATCTATGGAGATGACCGGGCCCGTGATAGAGAAGCTCGGCATGTCCGACAGGTTTTCGATGTCCAACATGGCGATAGAGGCCGGGGCGAAGTGCGGCATAATACCCGCCGACAAAACGACCCTCGAATATGTCAGGAAAAAAGCGAAGCGCAAATTCACGGCCTTCGAAAGCGACTGGAACGCGCAGTACGACATCGTCATAGAGATAGACTGCTCGAAGATAGATCCTCAGGTAAGTTTTCCGTCACTGCCGTCGAACGCGAAGTCCGTTAAGGCCGCGGGAAAGATCACGATAGACCAGGTTGTGGTGGGCTCCTGCACCAACGGGCGCATCGAGGATTTCAGGATAGCCGCGAAACTTATAAAGGGCAAAAAAGTGAACCCCAACGTGCGCATGCTCGTGATACCGGCAACGCCTTTGATATACGGCCAGGCGCTCAAGGAAGGGCTTTTCGAGATATTCCTTAACGCCGGGGCGATAATATCGCCGCCGACCTGCGGCCCGTGCCTTGGCGGCCACATGGGCATACTCGCCGAAGGCGAACGCTGCGTGGCGACCACGAACCGCAATTTCGTAGGCAGGATGGGTCACCCAAAATCAGAAGTGTACCTCGCCGGCCCGGCTGTCGCCACGGCCAGCGCGATAAAAGGAAGAATAGCGTCGCCGGAAGAAATATAGTAAAACCGAAATTTGTTCGCTGTGCTCACGAAATTGAACGGCAGAAACTTTGAAATTAGCTCGCTACACTCGCGAAATTAACGACAAGGCAGCTTAGGTGTGCTTTCAATTTCGTCCGCCGAGGGCGGACAAGTTTCCAGTTTCGTTCCGCCAAGGGCGGAACTAATTTCCAGAACGTTAACAGGAGAATATATATGTCCAAAAACATGATACTTAAGGGAAAGGCTCACAAATACGGCACCAACGTCAACACCGACGAGATAATACCGGCGAGGTATCTCAACACCTCCGACCCGGATGAGCTCGCGAAATACTGCATGGAGGACATCGACAAGGATTTCGTAAAGAAGGTGAAGCCGGGCGATTTCATAGTCGCGGGCGACAACTTCGGTTGCGGCTCCTCCAGGGAGCACGCGCCGGTGTCCATAAAACACGCCGGGGTTTCGGCGGTCATAGCGAAATCGTTCGCCAGGATATTTTTCCGCAACTCGATAAACATCGGGCTTCCCATACTCGAATCGGTTGAGGCGTCCAACAGTATAAAGTCAGGCGACAAGCTGGAAGTGGACCTGGTGACGGGCGTAATAAAGAACATCACGAAGGACGAGGTATACCACGCGCAGGCTTTTCCTGAGTTCATGCAGGAAATAATCCGTAAAGGGGGTTTGTTAGAATGCATCAAGACAAAATTTCCCCGGAACCAAAAGGCGTAAAACAGCCGGAAAAACGCGGCAAGCCAAGGTACGCGATCGGAACCATACCTGTCGAGATCTACGACACTGACGGGTTGACCATACTCGGCATGGGCTACATCTCGAACCTCGGCATAAACAGCGCGGGGCTGGACACGACGGTCAACCTCTCGAGGAACCAGCAGTTCTACATGCGGTTTCCCCTGGAAAAGAACAGCATAGTAAACGTGTGGGTCACCGTGGCGAGGATTGTGCACGACGAGCAGAAAAAATATTACGGCGTCCAGTTCACGAAAACGGACATACTTAACGAAAACAATTTAAAAGAGTTCCTGGAAAAGAAATTTAAAAAAACCTAAAAGGAGACAATCAGATGGCCAGCAAAAGCTACAAGATCGCCGTGATAGGCGGCGACGGAACGGGCCCGGAAGTTATCCGGGAAGGCATTAAGGTAGTTGAAGTGGCGGCGAAAAAAAATAATTTCAAGATCGACTGGACGAACTACGATCTCGGCGGGGA
>CAZSIW010000274.1:0-3764 GCA_964606755.1 uncultured Elusimicrobiales bacterium
TGAACGTCTCGTAGTTTTCCTTTACGTTGCCGCCCAGAAAATCGGAATTGCCAAGACCCTCGGACGTTCTTAACATCTCTTCATCTGTTATCATATTCCTTTCCTTAAAGATGTCCACCATGTCGGTGCCGGGATAAAGCGTCAGCCAGAAATAGGTAAGCACGTCCGGCTTCGCGTTCTTGTAAAAGTTAACAGCCTCGATCATCTCGTCAAGCCCCTCGCCCGGAATGCCGGCAATGTGGTCTACGTTGACGCTGATGCCGTATTTATGGAACCATTCTATTGAACGTTTGACTTGCTCGTTAGTCTCGAACCGGTGCAGAATATTTTTTCTCGAATTTTCGTTCACCGTCTGCACGCCCATCGCCACGTACTCAAGGCCAGCTTTTTTAAGCTCGGCTACCAGTTCCTCGCTGACAAGGCCCGGGTTCGCGTAACATTTAAAAGGTATGTTGATCTTTTCCCTGTACTTGGCGGAGAAATCTTTGATCCACTTTAAGTCGTAAGCAAACACCTCGTCCCTGAAAGAGATCAGCGGCGGCTTGTACTTTTGTTTGGCGATCACTAATTCTTCAATAACGTTGTCGACGCCGCGGCGCCTTAGATATCTTCCTCTGTCCTTGTATAGCCGGTTTAGATGGTTGTTGCAGCAGTACGTGCATTTGAAAGGGCAGCCCCGCCCGGATATTATGTTGTACTGGAGAGCGAACTCAGGTATGTGTCGGTAGAACATGTCCTTGTCGGGGAACGGCAGGCTGTCGAGGTCCTCGTTGAGCATCCTGAGATCGTTCTTGACGACCTCGTTCCCGTATTTGAACCACAGGTTCTTTATGGCCGGCCTTTTTCCATTCTTATAATTCCCAACGTTTTCCGCCAGCTCCAGTAGGGCTTCCTCGCCCTCGCCAACACAGACAATGTCCACCTCTGGCCTTTTAATGACAAGCTCCGGCACGCTCGACGGGTGAATACCGCCGAATATTATCGGTGCCTTGATACCGGCCTTTTTTATTTTTCCCGCGAACTCGAGCGCCCATTGATACTGGTCGGTAGTGACTGAAAAACCGATCAGGTCCGGCGCGTACTCAGCCAGCTCCCGCAGGAGTATATTGTTAAGTTTATCGCTGAGCGAAAAGATCAGTTTTGAGTTTACTCTCTGAAAATCCTCCTGGAACAGGCGCGGGTCGAGGAACAAAGAGGTCTCGTGCCCTTTGGACTTCAGATACGAAGAAAGATACTCTATCCCCAGCGCTTCCCAGTTCAAATATACGAACGCAACCCTTGCCATACTATTTCATCATCCTTATTTCTCTCATAACATTGCGCGGCGGGACGTGCACGGCGCCTTTGCCGTCGACCAGTTTGTAAACGCCGCACCAGTCGGCGCTGTAGAGCTCGACGACGTACTTGTCCCAGAACCTGTCGAACACAGCCCAGTCTCTCTCGTCCATGTAAAACACTTTATATCCTCTAAGGCGGTAGACCTCGCGGTCGTTCATAAAAAGGTGTGTGATACCGAGCTGGGTTAGTTTCTTATAAAGCTCATCTTCGTCGCGTGACGCTTTTGCCAGCTCCACCGCAGGGGTGTAGTCGGCCACGGCGCTGGTTATTAACTGCCTTTCGCAGTAAAGGCCGCGCGTCTCTCCGAGGAAAAGCACTTTCGCGTTTTTCTCAGTATTTTTATTGAGCCAGTCCAGCGCGGCGTAGTCCGGAGAAACGTAGGACCTCGCGCCCTGCCCCTTCGAGAGATAATCATGTTTTGAAACAAGCCCCAGCGAAACGCCCAGCGGGTTCTCCGAGCCTTTCAGGAGCATCGTGCCCAGCATGAAATTCCCGAAACACATTACCCCTATGATAACGAACAGGAACTTTCTCCAGCCCGCCCCCTGCTGGTAACCTACAAAATAGGCATAGACCGAGGCCATCACGGGTATCGCCGGAACGAACAACCTGACGTAGGGTTGAATAAACTCCCACAAAGAAAAATATATCAGCGAGTACAGGATGAAAGGGTCGATAGTTTTATTCCGACGCTTAAATAGCACCAGAAGCGGAAGCAAAAGCAAGAACAACGAACCACAATAAGGTTCTTGTATACCAGGATAAGCCATGGTGAACTCCCACGGCAGAGTGATTATATTCTTTAACGTCGGGATCCTTCTCGGCGGATCGCTCAGGAAACCGTACATCCTCATTTTGAGGTGGCCTATGCTGTCGCTAACCATGGGATAGAACGGGTTGCCAGTCCAGATCATGTTCTTTATGAGCCAGGGCGAAACGGTGACAGCCGCGACGAACACGAATATAGCGGCGTTTTTGACCGCGCCCTTTACGCCCAGCTTTTCACGCAGTGAAAAAACAAATATCAAAACAAAGATGCTGAATCCGGCGTAGACACTTATGTATTTCGCCCCCATCCCGAGCCCGCTGCACAGGCCGGAGATAACCAGCCACTTCATTTCCTTGTCCTTCAGCCAATTCATGAAAGCAAAGAACGCCAGCGTCTCGAACAGCGCCAGCCCCAGCTCGACAGCCGACCTGCCGGCCAGTATGAGCACAACGGGCGTCGCCCAGAAAATGATCACGGCTAGCCACGCCACTGTTTTAGCGAAATACTTTTTCAACAGCACATATATCGCCGAGAGCGTCAGCATTCCCAGGCAGAAATGTATCAGCTTCGACGTCATCTCGTTGTTCAATATCATGCCCAGCATGTAGAGCATCTCGATGTTGAAGGGATAAAAGGACATGTGGATGGTCGGTATTTCGTATATCCTGTGCGCGTTTATCCACGCCTGCGGGACGCCCAGGTGATACATGCCGCTGTCGTAAAACGTTTCGGGCGCCAGGGCGTCTATTAAACCGGGCAGTGACAGGAAAGCTAAAAAGAACAGTATCAATTTATTATCAGCTATGAACCTGCCCACCTTGATATCCTGAAAGTGTTTCTTCAGCGCGATAAAACCTGAAATAAAACCCAGCCCTACGAAAGTGTACATGATGTACGGGTAAAGCAGGCCCGCGAGGCCCACAAAATAAGTGCCGAGCGATGTTATGCCCAGGCCGAACGCCATTTTGAAGAGGTTGTTCTCGGCGTTAAACTCCCTGTTCCGAAACACCAGGTTCCCCCACCCGTAAACCGAGACGCAGAAACACGCCACCAGAAATAAGTTGAGGAGGTGATCGGCCCAGGTGGAGATGAAAAGAGGCATGCTCAATGCCGGGTATTCCTGAAGAGACATCACTGACGACAAAATGGCTTCCGGCTCAAAAGGGTATGAACCCCAGTAGTTTTTTATTATGAAAAACATCCAGCAGACTACTACAGGAATAAGAAGGGTAACAGGCATCCATGGGGCAAGAGGCCGGGCCGCTTCAGGAGCTGTCTCTGTTTTTTGTTGCTGATTCCTTTTGTTCTTGGCCATTTACATTATCCTTTCAAGAATTTTGTCATGCGATCATTTGCCGAAAGCAAACTGCGAAAACACCTTGAAACCCGATTTCAAGTGATTTCCCAGCTGGGCCAGCGTCATTATCCTGCTAAAATACCCAAGCACATAGGCGGGCCGTAAATAAAACTTCTTGTACGAAGCCTTGCACAGGTCGTCGAGCTCTTCCTTGGTGAACTCGCCCGGCCAGTAACCGTTGTCGATGAACGTGCCCGGGTTCGTTATATATTTTTTCCATATATCCTCTTTCAGGAAACCCTGATCGAACGCCATCTGGTAATACTCGGTGCCTGGCAGAAGGATGGTTATGGCGAACAC
>CAZSIW010000275.1:0-3018 GCA_964606755.1 uncultured Elusimicrobiales bacterium
GCCGAAAGCAGCTCAACCGCTTTGATCTTCATTGCATTCTCCCCTCTTGGCGAAGCTTTACATCTTTTAACAGCTCACGCAAGTGTCAATTATTAGAGAACTCCATCGATTTCAGGAAATCTTTATTGGATTTTGTCGCGGATATTTTTTCGACCAACAGTTCCATCGCCTCGATAGGGTTTAAGGAAGTGATGACTTTCCTTAATATCCAGACCTTATTAAGTTCTTCCTCGGTCAAGAGCAACTCTTCTTTTCTTGTGCCCGAGCGTGTTATATCGATAGAAGGGAATATCCTTCTGTCCGCGAGTTTTCTGTCAAGATAGACCTCGCTGTTACCTGTGCCCTTGAATTCCTCGAATATAACGTCGTCCATTCTGCTTCCCGTTTCCACCAGCGACGTAGCTATGATCGTGAGACTCCCGCCCTCCTCAACGTTCCTGGCCGCTCCAAAAAACCTCTTCGGCCGCTGAAGCGCATTGGAATCAAGACCGCCCGATAGCACCCTGCCGCTTGAAGGAGTAGTCGTATTATACGCTCTTGCCAGCCTCGTTATAGAATCAAGCAAAATAACGACATCCTTTCCGTGCTCGACCTGACGCTTGGCTTTCTCAATGACCATCTCCGCCACCTGTATGTGTCTGTCAGCAGGTTCATCGAACGTGGAAGAGATCACCTCGCCTTTGACCGAACGCTGCATATCGGTGACTTCTTCGGGACGTTCGTCAATAAGAAGTACCATCAAAACGACTTCGGGATGATTGGTAGTGATAGAATTCGCCAGTTTCTGCAGCAGAACGGTTTTACCAGTCCTGGGCGCGGCATTTATAAGCATTCTCTGGCCCTTTCCGATGGGCACCACAAGATCTATTATTCTCGTGGACACTTCATTTTTTGTTGTCTCCAGCATAATCCTCTTGTTAGGATAAAGAGGAGTAAGGTTGTCGAAAAGCACTCTTTCCCTGATATTGTCCAGGTCCTGGCCATTTACCGATTTGACCTGAAGCAGCGCGAAAAACCTTTCCTGGTCCTTTGGAGGCCTCACGTAACCTGCGACCGTATCTCCTTTCCTCAGGGAGAATTTTTTTATCTGGGAGGGAGATATATATATATCGTCAGGTCCCGGTAGATAGTTATAGTTCGGCGAACGCAGGAACCCGAAACCGTCGGGCAATATCTCGAGCACGCCCTCATCATATACCAGGTTATTCTCTTTGGTCTGAGCGGATAATATTTTAGCTATCAGCTCCTGTTTCCTTAAGCCTGTCACGGACTCTATATTGAGTTCCTTAGCGATCTTTGACAGGTCAGCTATCGTTTTATTTGACAGGGCTGACACATCCATTGACTTTTCCATTAAAAACCTCCGCGTTATACGGTTCACCCCATTGGGGCACCATTATCTATTTTTATCGTTTTATTTTGGGATTATATTTTTCAAGACCATTCGGCAATAAAAGAAGTCACATATCGGCTGGTCGTTCACAGCCTAGCTTTTGTTGGTGCTATAAAACTCTTATTTTGATTTCTCTTCACGATCTGCGATTTTTCCCTTTCGAAAAGGTTTATCTACGGGGTTTATTTTGAATTTACTCAGATTTACTTTCTCCGGTATGTTAACTTGATGTGTTTTCGGATAGAGCTAGGATAATTATACTAATTTATACTTATTTGTCAAGCGCATCCAGAGTTTTTTTACATTTTTCTCTAATTGGTCCCTGCCAGCCGTGTTCTCTATCGTAAAGTCGGCCATTTTCTTCTTTCTTTCAGCAGACCACTGTGAATTTATCATTAAATCAGCCTGTCCGCGTCCCACGCCTTTACCGGCAAGCCTATTTAACTGATCCTTTTTTCGCGACCAAACCACCACGGACACGTCCACACTCTTTTCCATACCTGCCTCAAAAAGAAGGGGCGCGTCTATTATAACGACCTTATTTCTTTTTTTATTTATCAGATCATGTATACTTTTAATAATGTGCGGATGAGTCAGTCTGTTTAGTAGCGCTCTTCTGTTCTTTGAACTAAAAACAATATCGGCAAGCTTTTTTCTGTCAAGCTTCCCGTCTTTATTAATAATATCCCTGCCAAAATGCGTGATTATATTTTTCAAGGCTGGTTTCCCCGGCTGTACGACAGCTCTAGCGACCCTGTCGGCATCTATCACCTCCGCCCCGAGGGCCCTGAACATGCATGCCGCAGTGGTTTTCCCAGTGGCTACCCCACCGGTAAGACCAACGATGATAGGTTTATGCTTCACTTTCATAACTTCTTCATCTCCAGCCAGTTCTTTCCGGCCTTTATATCCGCCAATAGTGGCACATCAAGCTTTACAGCATTTTCCATGTGTTGTTTTATCAATATGGAAGATACTTCAACCTCGTCTTCCGGCGCTTCGAACAAAAGTTCATCGTGAACCTGGACCAGCATTTTAACCCGGGAACGCTTACTCTTCAACTCCTTGAATAGTGAGACCATAGCAGCTTTTATTATATCGGCCGAAGTGCCCTGTATGGGAGTGTTCAAGGCGATGCGCTCACCCATGCCTCTCACCTGTCCGTTCGTTGAGTTTATCTCCGGGATGTATCTTATCCTTCCCAGCAGCGTTTTCACGAAACCGTCTTTTCTTGCCTGCTCTACTATCAGATCCATCCACCGCTTTGCGCCGCTGTACCTCTTGAAATAGTTATCTATGTACACCCGCGCCTCTGAATTCTTTATGCCAAGCTGTTGCGCAAGGCTGAACGCAGATTGCCCGTAAATAATACCGAAATTTATTGTCTTCGCCATTCTTCTCGTTTCCGGCGTTATATCTCCGAAAACCTCTTTTGCCGTAGCCGAGTGAATATCTTCCCCTGCCTTAAAGGCGCTGACCAGTACTTGGTCTCTGGATATATGCGCCATCGAGCGCAGGTCTATCTGCGAGTAATCCGCCGAAATAAGAATATTTCCGCGCTCGCAGATAAAAGCTTTTCTAATTTTCCTGCCGTATTCAGATTTTATCGGTATGTTCTGCAGGTT
>CAZSIW010000275.1:3028-3748 GCA_964606755.1 uncultured Elusimicrobiales bacterium
CTTCCTGTCGCTGTTACCATCTGGTTGAACGACGTGTGCACCCTCTGTGTTTCCCTGTCTGAAAGCTCCAGCAGAGAATCGGCGTAGGTCGATTTTAATTTCTGGATCTCACGGTACTCCAAAAGCTTGTCTGGAAGGCCGTGTGACCCGGAAAGGGTCCTCAGCACTTCCTCGTCCGTAGAGAACCCAGTCTTTGTTTTTCTGACCGTCGGGAGCTTCAGTTTTTCAAAAAGTATCTGTGCCAGCTGTTTTGTCGAGTTAAGGTTGAACTCCTGCCCGGCCATCCCGTGAACTTCTTTTTCAATCCTTGCCATTATCGCCGCGAATTCCTTTGAAAGCGCGATAAGGTAATCCGAATCTATCTTAATGCCGCTTTCTTCCATATCCGCCAGAATTTCAACTAGCGGCATCTCTATACTATTGAAAAGATCGCCCAGGGCGCTGCCCGAGAGCTCCACTTCAAACTTCTTCATCAGGCAGAATGTAACGGCGGCGTCTTCGGCCGCGTAGGGAGCTGCTCTTCCAATCTCGACCATGTCCATAGTAGTCTGATTTTTGCCTTTTCCTATAAGCTCATCTATTCTTTTCATCTTGCAGCCGAAAATCTCCCAGGCCAGCTCTTTTAACGAGTGAGACTGCCGGGATGGGTTGAGGCAGTAAGAAGCAAGCATTGTGTCAAAGTATATACCTGAGACATCTATCCCGTGTTTTTTCATCACG
>CAZSIW010000276.1:0-1677 GCA_964606755.1 uncultured Elusimicrobiales bacterium
GAGTAGTGCGTTTAGACAAATCCAAAGCGGTTATGAAAAATAATGAAATTGTGGCCGATATACCTTTGAGTACTGAAAAAAACAATGGAAGATCGTTCGTTTTTATTCAAAAATTTGTCCTTAATACATGGCACTTGCCATTTTTTAACCACATATACAGGATTATATACAAACTTGCATTGCTTTTGTTGAGAACTTCATTAAAAAGCAAGTTTACAGAGAATATATATCTGCGTCGCGGTATGGCTGGAGATGACTGGATACCAGGTTCCAGCGATATTGATTTGTTTGTCGTTTTAAAGAGCATTCCCATCAGGGAAGAATATGTTGAGATTAAGAGAATAGAAAGAGTTAGCTTAAGATTGAAGAGAGTGTTCCCTTTTATTGGAGAAATACAGATCAGTGATAGAAAAAAGCTTGATAATTACATGCGTTTTGGAGATATCAAAGCGTGGGAGGCAGCATATCAGTGGAGGCCAATACAGAATATTGTTGAGAATCTCTATATACCTAACCCCGTAAAATTTAAGATAGATGCTCTTACGGAAATGTTCAATGCTTACAAAACAATCTGTAACATTTGTTTCAGGAACAATATAATCAATGGCAGGCATATTTTGGCAAAAGCTTTTATAGATATTATTAAATATTCCATCTATTTTGATGATGATAAACCTAGAGTGTTCAAGAACAGGACCGAAGCGATCAATACGTACCTGGTCTCTTGCGAGGCAGATATAGGAAAAATAGTGTCCTCAGTCCGGGATGTATGGAAAAACAATGCTTCTTTGGATGCCGATCTTAAAGCTGAAATATTTAAAATTGCTTTCCGCATTGTTGATGAAAAGTGCCGCGGTATTATTAGGGATATTTCCGATGGTAAAAAACTGGAAGCCGGCAAATATGAGTTTGTAGAATATAATTTACCGCTCGCAATGGATGATCTTGAGATTTCAAAAATTTCTGAGTGGGAAGAGATCTGTAGGCGAATTTACAAAAATACCAAAGGTTGCATAAAATCTATTATGCTTGATGTTCCTGGCATGCTTTATCTTGTTCTGAAAGATGAGGCTGCAGGTGATACATATTTTTTTCAGACTGCGATTGGTCTAGAAAATTTCGTGCGCAGCGTGAGAATGACAAAGAGGACACCATACATGCTTCTTTCAGATGTGATGTTCCGTTGCCTGTTAATCTCAATGCATTCAGAAACGCCTTTTAATGGTTCTAAAAGAGCAGACAGAAACACCTATGCAGTTATAGGTAATTGGAGGGAAGAAAGGTTTCAGTCACATATAAGCGAGGAGAAGTGTTCAGCTGCGTCATTTCCGAACGATGCATTGGTTAGGGAGACCGTTGCTGTAATGGGTGTCGCTGTTTCTGATGTCTGTAGAAACGATGTTGTGGCTGATAAATCCAGGATGCTTTATTTTTTTGATAGGATTATGGGGGCGAGATTTGCTTTGGAGAAAGGGGTTATTGCTGAACCATATACGAGTCATGTTATAAACTGTTACTCGAAATATTTTCCGGATGCTTGTGATTTTCTTAAACGTTTTGAAAGTGGCTATCTTTGTCGCGATCTTGATGGTTTAAAAAATAGTGAGCTTGATGAGATTTCTTTTGAAAGCTATAATTTTCTTAAATCTACCTTGTCCAGGATGGGTGATAGGTTAT
>CAZSIW010000276.1:1687-3745 GCA_964606755.1 uncultured Elusimicrobiales bacterium
AGGATCCAATAAAAGAGAATGCTATAATTAACGGCTTTGAGATAAATTCCGGGAAAGTTATCCTTAGTTCTACACCTCAGTATATTACAATTGGAGCGCATCATAAATGCAATGCTGATTGCATATTTTGTCTAGGTGGGGATTTTCCAGATTTTACTCTGGAAATATATAAAAACTTGTTTGAGAAGAAATTATCGCATATATTGAGAAGAGTAAATCATGTCGGTTTTTGTGGTTTTGGTGAAATTTTGTTAATGCCAGGCATAGAACAATTTCTTGAATATATAAACATTACGCTTCCGCATGCTGCAAAGGTATTCACTACGAATGGCATACCTCTAACGAATCGTATTAATGAATGTTTGACTTCCGGCTGGTTTTCGCTTGTTATTTCACTTCATGCTTCCAATAAACTGCTTCACGAAAAAATGACAAGAACTAAATCATTCGATCGTATAAAATCAAACATTCAAAACCTGATACAAGCGCACAAGAAAAAGCATAGCAAGCTTGATATTAACCTGGTGTTCATAGCTACGAAGGTAAATATTGAGAACCTTCCGGATTTTGTCGTATTTGCAAAAGAACTGGGAGCAAACAGGGTCACTTGCAATTATTTGACTATCTATGAAACCCAGCAAGTCGATTTGTCTTGTTTCTTCTGTCAAGAAAAAACCATAGAAGCCTTTAACAAGGCTCAGGAAATCGCTGTGAAAATAGGAATTCCTATATCTTTGCCGCCAAAGTTTGGGGAGCACAAACATAATACTGAGCAAATCCGCTGTCTTGATCCATGGAATTTCTTCTATGTCGAAACGCAAGGGTCTGTGAACCCTTGTTGTTCTGCGGGTGAGCACATTGGTTACCTTGACAAAGACAATTTTAACGAGATATGGAACGGCCCGGGTTATAAAAACATGAGGGAATCGTTGCTTTCCGGTAAAACCCACTTGTGGTGCAAACATTGTTACAAGTATGATCCGGACAATGTAAACGATATACGTTCGCACGTGACTTTCAGACCTGATACCCAGAAGATGATATTATCATGGATAAAGGATCACAAAAATGGACCTTCTAAAGCTTAGAAAAAAAATAAATTTCAAACTAATCGAATATCAAAAGAAAAAAAAAGCGTCTATTGTTTTTGGATATCCTTACTGGCTGACGATCGATCCGTCTAGTATATGCAATCTCGGATGCGTTTTCTGTCCGACAGGGCAGAAAAGAGGAACTAGGCCTGGTAAGATTTTATCTTTTGATGGCTTTAAAAAAATATTGGACAAATTGGGGCCATATCTTTTTCATGTAGATTTCTGCAATTGGGGAGAACCTTTGCTCAATAAAGAGCTCGCAAAAATGATTTCATACGCAAAGAGATTTAATATTAGTACAAAAGTGGATACTAACTTGAATGTAGATCTTACCGATGATGAGGCGAAAGCGATCGTCAATTCCGGTTTAGACAGGCTGACCGTGTCAATAGATGGCGCGACCCATGAAGTTTACGAAAAATACCGTCGTGGAGGTAACCTCTCTAAAGTGCTTGGGAATATGCGGTTGTTGGCTGATAAGAAAATCGAACTCGGGTTGCAGACTCCTCATATACACTGGCAGTTCCTTGTCTTCAAGCATAACGAGCATGAAATCGAAGAAGCGCGCAGGGTATATTCAAAGTATGGCGCGGATTCAATAGGATTCACAGCCCCGTTCTGCTCGCCGGAATGGACATCGACTATAAAAGAATATAACATGTATAACACGGAAGACAAGAATATTAGTTTTAAGAAAAGTGATGATGTTTGCGAGTGGCCTTGGGATGGAATAACGATCAATTCCGATGCTTCTGTCTCTCCGTGCTGTTCGGTCGAGGAAAGCAAATATGATTTTGATAATTTCCTGTCAAAAGCATTTTGGCGGATTTGGAACGGCAGAGAATACAGGACTGCGCGGAAATTTATTAAGGACAGGGTTGTGCCCGCCAATGGCAATAGGTGCACTATTTGTACGCATATAGGAGCAAGTAATCACAGGAAAATCAATGAATAATAGTTCTGA
>CAZSIW010000277.1:0-3723 GCA_964606755.1 uncultured Elusimicrobiales bacterium
ATCGTCCGCAGATAGAGGCGGCAGCGGCTTGAAATCAATGACGCCTATATCAAAAGACCTTATGGGTTCTGTTTTGGTTTTTTCCGCGTTTTGCTTTTCCGGAATTGCTTTAACTGAGGCTTCGGTTTGAACATCATGCGATTTCGGTTGTGGTGTCTTTTCAGCATCTGAGCCGGCCAGCACTTTAGGCGATCCCTGAGCTGTCCCGGAGAATTTAAATGCTAAAGATACCATATTCGTCGCGCCAAGTTCTCCATATGCGCCCCAGGCATAATCCACCAGAAAGCTCTTAAATTTCAATCCAAATCCTGCATTAACCCCACTCAAGGTATCAAAACCAGACACTGCCGTGGTATAGCCGCCCCTGATCGCGAGTATACCGAAAGCATACTCAACCCCAGCGCATTCATACACACCCTGGTCAGAAGAAGACACCACATCTGCCGAGAATATGAAAGTACCCGGAGCATACGAAAAACCTGCCTTTGTATTCATTGTAATAGGAAAGCTTTCATTGACGAACTTAAGGGAGCCGCCAAGGTTCTGTGTCACTATGCCGAACTTGAAGGTTTTCCAGTAATCGAAAAACATCCCAATGTCAGCGCAGACAGATGAAGCGGACTCGTTTTCAATTTTTGACTGCACGTCCTTTACGGAAATCCCGATCGATGTTCCCCCGAACTGTTTCGCATATCCCAGCGCCACGTTCAGGTCTGTGGACGTATATGTCTGGTTAAGGTTGTTTCCAAGGTTGTCAAACTCGCCGATATCACCCGAACTTAACATGTTGACACCCAGTCCGATGCTCCCGTTGGAGTAGGCCAGATAGTTGTGCGATATACCCTCGAACCATGCCGCGCGCATCAGTGTGATCTCTTTATCATGAATCTGAACCATTCCCGCGGGGTTCCAGTACAGGGTATTCACTTCATCCGCCAAACCCGTATATGCTCCACCCATTGCCATTGCCCTTGCGCCCAACGGCAGATTAAGGAACTGGCCTGCTGTGGTGCCCTTATCGGCATAGAGACAGTGAATGCTTGATAGTAGGTAGTGAATGGTTAAAAAGTTTATGATAATTAAGAATCTTATATACTTTTGTTTCATTTTATCGTTTTAATTACCTAATTATCGAAAACTTCCCCTTTGCCGATTGGCCGGCCGTGTTTTTTATCAGGTATATGTAAACACCGCTGGCAAGTTTTTCACCACTGTCGTTTGTCGTGTTCCATTGATAATAGTCAACTGAACGGTCCGTTTTGTTAAGCGTCGCCACACATACCCCTGAATAATTGTATATCTTTATAGTAACCTGGTCAGTCAGCTTGTTAAAGGTAATGTAAGAGGCGTCAAACTGGCCTCCCGTACCGGGTTTGAAAGGATTTGGGAATGCATATACCTGTGAAAGATCTGTTGATGCTGGCGGCAATGAAACCGTTGCCGTTTGTATCTGGTTAGATCCTATTTGTGACTGATAAGAGGCGCTTGAAGCGTTGCCCTGCGCACTCTGACCAATAGCCGAATTGACTATAAAACTCGCTGACTGTGCCGTTCCACCCGCAACGGTCATTAAAGGGCTTGAGAGAATATAGCTTCCGCTGATCATAGAAATCGCATATAGAATTGCTGCCAGCCACAAAAATATAACTGTAAATACAATCACTTTCTTTTTCATTCATTAAACCCCTTGTTTACATAGATGTCTAACTTTTGCCTTTAGGGCAACGGCTGGGTTACCGTATATGGTATAGTAACCCCGTATAATTCAGTGATATCGTTCTGTGCCGGAGTAAGAGTAACAACTAGAACGTAAAACCAGTTCAGGTTGTCAACTGTTTCACTTGCAGTGTTAGAGCTTGTCGTATCCATCTGAGAGTCTGTATTTGCTGCGGTTGCATGAATAATTTGTGTTGAAGAGCTATAGGATGTTTGACTTATCTTATTCAGCGAGATAGAAACTGAACCTCCATTCATATATGTAGTCATCAGAAAGTTGCTTATCTGAGCACCTTGCGGGAGTTGAACTGGGACAACCGTTGTCAGCGAAGAGGGCGATGCCGACGCGCAATGCCCCCCTGCAAACACGGTTGGAGTGGATATATCTATATCCCCCGCATTTAGTGCCGCGCTCATAATAGCGCCTGGTATAGAATAGTATCTCGTTTGCGCATTAGAATACGTTATTCCACTAGATATACTAGTTACAGAAATTGTGTGAGCCGTAACAGTGCCGCCTATTACAGCATTTCCCATAATTGACATGTCGCTTGAGACTGTAAGCAATTTTGTAAAAGTGTTCTGGCCTGTGAATGTGTTAGTGGAATTTGCAATGTTACTACCGGTAATATTTGTTAACCCTGAGCCATCACCGTATATTTTTCCATTTACAGCAACGTTGCTTGCAAAACTTACTGTGTACCCCGCACCGCCAATGACTAAATTCCCGGGTGTAAATAAGCTAGCTGCCAATAGTTCTATTGAGCCTGTACCATCACCGGCATCTAAGAGCAAGGTTCCAGTACTGTAAACAGTCGGCATACCAGAGGCTGCGTATAGAAAAAGATTAGTTGTGCCATTCCCGATCTTTACTGCATCCGCAACAGAATCTGATCCTGAGACATACACATTGCTTGAGCTTGAAAGAGTGCCGTTCAATATTCCGCCATTAGTTGAAATGAAGTTAGTATAAGAATAACCATCCAGTTTCTCGGAGTTGTCTACGATTCCGTTGTTGTTTGTATCATAGGTGCTGGTACTCATTCCGATGACCGCAGAAAGGCCTGTCAGCTTACTGCCATCGCCGTAGAATGTTGTCTGCCCGGAAGAACCCATTACAGGCGCAGAAACCATGCTTGACGCCAACACTTTGTAAGCGTTAGTTATTGAAGATGGTTTGTTAGTGATGTTTGACCAGTCTACGCCCTGCGAGTAGGTTGCCGTGCCCGCTGAAAACGAATAAAAGGAATATGCCGTTGTCGCGAGGCGATAACGCGGGCTAAGTGTTTCACCGCCAACGCTTACTTCAAGCCAATAGGCGTCATTAAAGTTAAGATTTAGTGGGGTAACAGCGCCAAGATAGACGTTATACATTCCATTAGGATCAAAACTCACATCTTGCGTTTCGCTCCACAGGACTGTCCCGCCTGTTTCGACATTGTAGATATTGAAGATCATCGATCTAGTGCCTGTTATAGCTTTGCTTGTGGAATCAGTAAGCTTGCCCTGGAACGCCACAAGTTTTGGAACCGCGCAGTAAGTGTTTTCAGCGACCCCTAAAATAAAAAAGGAGACCGCTATAATTCCTATAGCAAATCTCTTGCTCATGATTCCCCCCCGGGTATATATAGATTAACTGCTTATTGCCTGCTTGAATAATTTATCACAACGATAACAATTGAGTCAATATTGCATGCTAACAAATGGTAAGAAGTGTAAAAACGAGACACTTACTTGAAGATTGTTTTGTTTTAATCGTGGGCTGCGGTGTAGCCGTAAACCTTGGCAGCACCGTGCATTTTTAGAAGGCGGGCGCACTCATTGATTGTGGAGGCGGTCGTACAAACATCATCTATTATCAAGATAGTCTTGTTTTTTATTAGCTCTTTGTTCTTTATTGTTATGCTTCCGGAAACATTAGATTTTCTGTTATCGCGGTTTAATCCTACCTGGGGCCTTGTGTATCGTTTTCTGCATAAAACGTTCTCAATGACAGGTATACCGATC
>CAZSIW010000278.1:0-3702 GCA_964606755.1 uncultured Elusimicrobiales bacterium
TACTGCTCATACAGGTGTACTATGACCTCGGTATCCGATTTTGTGTAAAAATTATGTTTACCGGCCAGATCGGCTCTTAGCTCGGGATAATTATATATTTCACCGTTCAAAACGACCCATATGGTTTTGTCTTCGTTATGGATCGGCTGGTGCCCGGTCTGAAGGTCGATAATGGACAACCTGCGCATACCGAGGGCTATCCTTTCGCAGATGTAATAGCCCTCATCGTCCGGGCCGCGATGCCTTATCTGATCGCACATTACGGTAAGGACGCTCTGCTGTGTTGTTCCGCTTGTTTTAAAAACTCCGCATATTCCGCACATGTTAACCCTTAAGATCGTTAGTGGTACATTCTATGTGGCCTTTCCATCCGTTCGATGTCTTGAACGGTTTTCCGAACATTTTCGACGCCTCGCTCAGCGACAACTTGCGGCCGTCGGCGTATATCTTTATATCCTCCGGTTTATTCCCGGTTAAAGGAAACGTAAACCCGTTGAACGCGTTATGAATAGACGGTATTTTTTCCCAATCGTAGAGCATCAGCGCCGAGTGCAGCAGGTCGGCGAACGCGGAGGACGACGCGAAGGTGATAACACCCAGGTTTTTGGGCGTGGGCGCCAGCGGCCCCAAACCTTCTCCGGCAATTATGGCATCGGTTATGGAAAATACTTTCCTTTCCGGTTTTTTAGAAATTGATCCGTCGGCATTGCCGTATAACAATATCCGGTTCAGATCAAGGACCATGCGCCAGGTGGTGTCGTTTCCGTACCAGGAACCTTCGAGCTCCGAATCCTTGAAGAATATCTTGTTTAGACGGATGAACAGGGAGGCAAACCTCTGATACAGTGCAAACTTGAAAGTATTGATGTTCTGGTTCGCGAGATCGGTAAAATATTCGGCTACTCTTTTGAACGGCCGTTTTCCCTCGTAGCAGTCCCCGCCCTGTGCGGAGCCGCCTATCCTGTGGTGTGGAAGATAGTTCTTGTCGCCGTTTAGACCGACGATATTTTTCAGGGCCGCTGTCAATCCGGCTTTCCTGTGAGACTTGAGCTTGGGCAGGTTTATTATGACATCGCAGTCGAAGGCCTCGCGGCAAAGAAGGAATTGGTGGCGGCCGGCATGGTGCGTTTTCGCCAGGTCCTCGTGGTTGTAACTCGTATTACGGAAGCGTTTTTCCTCGCCTGATATCGGTTCCAAAAGGCTTTCGGAGGCCAGGTCAAATAGAACATACGATCCTTCCGGTCTCTTCGGGTTCTCGTTGACCTCTATGGTCCATCTGGTCTTACTAGTTATCTTGCTCCTGAAGTCTATAACCTCAAGCTGAGCCGGATAAGTCATTTTTTTGAGCTTAGCGATCCATTCTTCCTGAACGATGTCTTCAAATATCGCGCTCTGGATCGGGGCGTCACCTATTATGACCTTTCCAGGTTTGGCTTTTAATACCTCTTTTAAGACGGCCTCGATAACAGCGGGCTGTGTGATCATGCATTCCATGCCGCTGCCGCTTTTGTTATAGTGCAAAACCCAGTTCGGTTTGAGCAGGACTGTCATCCCGGGTTTTATGATATCAAGCATCGGAGAGTCCTGGTCGGTTATCCCCAACCCTCCGCTGATAAGAGCTTCCTTTAAGAGAGATGCTATGAGCATTTCATCTTTATAGACGCTTTCATCAAATTTGTCTTTTATAACTGATATGCCGACTCTGGTATCATCGAGGGTCATATATTGTCCTTCAATTGACGCAAGGTTTGTATTTTGTAAAGGGCCCACTTGATCCATATTTCCTGGGGCCAGAAATTGCCTTTTTTAAATTCGATGCCCCCGTCATTGACGGATTCATAAACCCCAGACGCGTTGAAGATCGCCCTGTCGAGATAGCCGTACGACATCTCGCTTATCAGGAAATTCGAGCTGCCGTCGATAAGTATGTCGTAGGCCATTGAGTCGAAATTCAATTCCCTGCTGATCCGCAGGCACATCTTTACCGCTTCTTCAGGGACAGCTTTCTCGTAATCGAGCATCCCGCTGCCACTGGCCCTGAAATCATTCTTTCTGTTCTTGCGCCAGAAACCGAAGGCGTATTTATTGCCGATAACGGTTATCCTGAGATCTGAATCGTTTCCCGGTATATATTTCTGCCAGTAGGCGGCTTCAAAATATTCAATGTCAAATATCTTTTTCTTGATCTTCTTGCGGAACCACGGCTTTGTCACGTTGGACAGGGCAAACATCAGCATTGACGAGAAACCGGGTTTTGCCTGCATCCACAACTGGTGTGAAAATGTTTCGGTCATGACGTTCTTTGCTGTCTTGAAGTCATCTACCATCTTTACGTTGACGCTTCCGGCTCCGTAGGGTTCTTTAAAGACAAGAGGCCATGTTTCACCGGCCAGCTTGGCAATGGCATCCTGATAATTGAAAGTTACGGTGGTCTCGGGCGTTGGTATCTTGAACTTTTCAAACAGGTAATGCTGCGCGATCTTGTTCTCAAAATGCCAGATGGTGTCATAATTCGGCACCACGAGTTTCTTGCAGTATCTCTCCATGAAATAGACTTTTGCCTGGAACTGCGCCGATGACCTGGGGCCCATGTATGACGGTTTCCATAAGATAACATCGTAAGGGTGTATCTTTTCAATCCAGTCGTGTCTGTCGAGGTCCAGCACATCGAACTCTATCTTGTTTTCATCGCTGGCGACACGGCTCAGGGCATCTTCAAACCTTTTATACCATGATTCGTTGTCTTTGCCAATGGCGATCATGATCCTGTCTGGTTTAGAGTTCATAGTTTTATTCTTTTATCCGTTTGTTGGTTAAGAACACTTTCAGCGCTCTTAACGAACCCTGAGAGAATCCTTTTAAAAATATGAAGATGCCGTATTTGAACAGGTGCGCGGAAAGCCGCAAAGCGTATAGCGGTTTTAAGTTCTTCAAAAGCATAAAGGTGAAGAATGTTAGACAGTTTATCGTCCTATATTTAAATCCATCGCTTAGATAAATATTATTGTCTTCCCGTATCGCCGGTTTAGCCGCCAGCTCTTCAATGGCTGCAACGGTTTGAGACATGACCGGCTCGAATAAATAGTCTTTCCGCGCTCTCTGGAAAGCGTTCTCCGCCAGTCGTTCCGCCTCGTTCCTGTTCGCGAGATAGTATTTCACTTTGGACAGAAGTTCATTTTTATCCACAAAAGTGTCAATTTCAAATCCGGTTTTGAACATGTGCTCGAGACCCGGGGAGTATTCCGAAAGGCAGAACGATCTGGTAAGCGCAGCTTCCACGGGCCTGCCCTTGTTCTGCCTGACCCTGTTGAGCAGAGGATCGCATCTGTTGATCCAGGAAAGCGAGTCGAGCTTTGTAAAGTTGAGGTTTATCAGGCTCCGCGAGAATATGGATGAAAAACTCTCCAGGTCGACAAAACCGTTCTTTGAGCCCTTGCCGAACGTTTCCACCTTTACGCCGTTCTGTGTTAGGTGATTGATGAATTCCATCCGGCCGTTTTTAGTGCAGTCGCCGAGGAAACAGACGTCGATGTCTTTTTCTGTTTTCACCGGGTGGTATTTGTCGGCATCGAAAGGCGCGACCGAGAATATCGCCGGAATGGCGAGCTTCAGGTAATTGTGGTAGCCGAAATAATCGTTCGTGACAACAGCGTCGGCGACCTGGCAGTAGTATTTGCTGTGAGCGTCAAAGTAGTTTTCGTC
>CAZSIW010000279.1:0-3700 GCA_964606755.1 uncultured Elusimicrobiales bacterium
GGAGAAGGCCTCACCATAAAGAACGCGAACAACAGCGCTATCGCGGTAAGGGCTTTTTCTCCGCCCGACAGCTGTGAGATGCTCTGCGGTTTTTTGCCCGGCGGCTGTGCCATGATGTCCACGCCGCTCTCAAGCATGTTGCTCTCTTCCGTCAAGACTATGTCCGCCTGGCCGCCTTCAAAAAGCTGCTGGTAAATGTTCTTAAAATTCTCTCTGACCTTATCGAATGTTATCTTGAAGTTCTCTTTAGTGGTCTTGTTTATTTTGTTTATGACCTCAAGAAGGTCTTCCTTGGCTTTGAGGAGGTCCTGCTGCTGGGTCTGGAGGAAATTGAACCTCTCTTCCAGGCTGGCGTATTCCTCTGGGGCCGCAAGGTTTACAGGGCCTATCGATTCTATGCGTTTCTTAATTCTTAGTATTTCCTCTTCCTGCGGCGGTGTGCTCAGGTAAAGTTCTTTGACTTCCTCGAACACGGCCGAATGTTCTTCCTGCAGCTTCTGTGTGAAGTTCTGAAGACGGATATCGAAGCTGTGCTTGTCCAGGTCGAACCTGTGAAGCTCTTGTTTAAGCTGTTCCGCGTTGTGCCTTATCTCGTGCAGGGCGTTAGTCTTTTCGTTCTGCCGCTCAAGAAGCGCCTGGCGCTCCGCGAGGCTTGACTGGACCTCGCCTTCCTGCTCTTCCTGCTTCACGTACAGCGACTTCAGATTTTCGCTTTCTGATTCTTGTATGGTTTTCTGCTCGATTATTCTGGTCTGGTTTATCGCCAGCTCCGTCTTGTACTGCTCGATCTTGGCTATGGTCGACGTCACGGTCTCCTTCAGTTTCTCCTCTTCCCTCAGCCTGCCCGCCAGCTCGTTGGATTGCGTCGCCCATGCCACCTTTGATTCGGTAAGGACCGGGGCCAGCACGCTTTCTTCGTCTCTGAATTTCTGGAGCTCGGTGTTTAAGGACCTCTGCTTTTCTTTGAGCGCTTCTTCTTCCGTTACTATTGTAGCCAGGCTTTCATCGAGCACTTTCATCTGGGAAACGGTTTTTACCTCTTCTTCCCTGTTCTTTACCGTCTCGTCGTTGACTATGGAGATCTCTTTTTCGATATACCCGAGTTCCTGTTTCAGCATGTTAGACTGGTTCTGGATATTTTCGATCTGTATCGTTATGCGCTGTTTTTCGAACTCGAGAGAGGACCGTTCGGCGTTCATCGATTCAATCTCGGACTGGAGCCTGTTCTCCTGCGCGCTGATCTCTTCAAGGTTCCTGTTCTTTTCTTCTATCTGGGCGTTTATGTTCTTTGACTGTTCGTCTATAAGCAGGGTGCTGTCGTAAACTATCTTACCGCCGCCCTGTATCACGGCCTTGCCGTAAATTGTGTTCCCGGAGACAAAGACCTCCGAGCACAGGAACTTCAACACTTTCTCCACGGAGGGTTCATACTTCAGCATCGACAGCAGCGTCTGTGTGCCCTGCACCTGGGTGAGATAATTGTTCGAAGCGGAATCCGGAAGGTTTTCAGTGACAATAAAGGTGACGCGGCCAAGCTCGTTAGACTTGAGATGCTCTATCGCTTTGTTGGCGGTCTGGACGGTGTCGCATATCAGGTAGTAAAGTTTTTCACCCAGCGACGCAGTGACCACATCCTCAAACCCCTGGTTTATGCTGATGAGCCCGCCGAGGGGCCCGATTATGCCGGGGATGTCGAGAGCAAGCACGGAGCGTATGGCGGAGCGATACGGATTTTTCTGTTCCATCTCGATTATCGTCTGTAATTTTGATTCCAGCGATACGACCGATTCTCTTACATGGGTAGACTTGAACACCGTGTCGTTGAGCAGGGTCTGTGTTTGACGCGACTTCGCGACGATCTCTTCTATCTTTGTGCCTAGCTCGGTCTCGCGCAGGATCAATGCTTCGGTCTCCCTTTCGGTTTCCGATATCTTCTGCTGGAGCGGCGCCTGCTGTTCCTGAAGGTGCGCCTGTTCCTTTGCGAGTGAATCTGTTTTTGCCTGGCAGTGCGCGTTGAAGGAGTTCAGCCGGTTGTGTTCGTTATGAATGTCGGTTTTCTCCGAGGCGAGCTCGAATAGCCTGTTGCGGATATCGTTTTCGTCGTTATGAAAGGATGCCATGCTGGCGCGTATGTCGTTGAGGTGAGCCTCTTTCTGGATGTACCCGTTCTTAAGTTTTTCTGCCTGGACGGAAAGCTCGGAGCACATGGTGCGTATATTGGCAAGTTCTTCTTCGATATTCTTTATCATTCCAGTGCTTGATTCTATGTCCATCGAAAGGGTTGTCTGGCGTTCGATAAGCTCCGTCTCCCTTCTTGCCGCCTGCTGGATGCGTTCGTCAGCGAGGTTTATCCCGGATTTGAACTGAGAGAGCTGGTCCTGAAGCCTTATGTACTCGTCGTCTTTCTGGGTCTGCAGGAGCCTTATTTCTGAGAACTCTGCGTCTATCTGGTCCATCGTTGCGTTGAGCTGTTCGAACTCGGCGGTTTTCGGAAGCAGGAACTCGTTTATCTTTTCTATCTCTTTGTGGCAGGAGTCTATGCCGTGCACCAGCGACGATATTTCGAGTTTCTTGAGCTCTTCCTGGTATTTCTTGTACTGTTTCGCTTTCCTTGCCGCGCTGTCGAGGGAAGATATCTGCTCCTTCAGGAGCGAGAGCATGTCGCTCACCCTGTTCATGTCGATATCGACTTTCTCAAGTTTCCTGAGCGCTTCTTCCCTTCTCGCCTTATAACGCGCCACACCCGCCGCCTCTTCAAAAAGTTCGCGTCTCTGTTCGGGTTTCGCGGAAAGTATGAACTCGACTTTCCCCTGCTCCATTATCGAATAGCCTTCCGTGCCTATGCCCGTGTCAAGGAAGAGGTCGCTGACGTCTTTGAGCCTGCACTGGGTCTTGTTGATGAAGTATTCACTTTCACCGCTCCTGAAAAGCCTTCTGGTGACGGTTACTTCAGAGTAGTCTATAGGAAGGACGTTTTGCGAGTTGTCGAACGTTATGGACACTTCCGCCATGCCCGTGGTGGCCCTTGATTGCGAGCCGTTAAAAATAACGTCCATCATCTGGTGGCTTCTAAGGGATTTTGCGCTCTGCTCTCCGAGGCACCATCTTACGGCATCGGCTACGTTCGATTTACCGCACCCGTTAGGGCCTATGATACCGGTTATGCCCTGCTCGAACAAAAGTTTTGTTCTCTCGGCAAAGGATTTGAAACCGCAAAGTTCAACGCTTTTTAAGTACATAAACTAACCTCTTGTCCCGAAAGATAGTATTGAAGCAGGCTTGTTTGCCTTTTCCATATGCAGCCAAACAGTATTGTTTGTTATCAAGCTTTATCAACGATTTAAACAAAATGATATTACAAAATTGCGTCTATAATGTCAAGAAATTGTTGCGATTGGTTTGAGCACAGGTCTTGTGCCAGTTTTAAGATTGTTATTGGGATTTGAGGTTTATTCCATCTCATCAGGAGCGAGGCCTTCGTAGATGTTCCTTATGGTATCCATCTTTATGTGCGGGGTGGTTTTTTTCTTTGCTAGAAAATATAACAAAACCAGTGAAACGGCGGCGATAATGTTGCAAAAAATCAACAGTCCCGCGATACTTCCGTTTTCATCGTCTTTTGGCACGACATTTTCTTTTTCTTTCATGTTTATTGCCATTATTCGTTTCCTTCAGTGATGTAATTATTAGATAAGGCAGA
>CAZSIW010000280.1:0-3698 GCA_964606755.1 uncultured Elusimicrobiales bacterium
TTTTAAAAAGCGTTTCCGCCCTCTGGTAATCTTTTATTGAATATTCGAGCGTGCCGAGGTTGTTGTACGCGGCCTCGAGCGTGTCATCTATATATAGAGCCATAAGGTACTGGCCGCGCGCCTGCTCGTTCAATTTCTTGTTCGAGAACGCAAGGCCCATGTTAGAATGCGCTGATGCGTAATAATTGATAATACGGTTAGTAAAAAAATCCAGGCGAGGGTTTTCCCTTATCCCGTCTCGTAACGCATAAAAAACAAAAGGCTCAACGGACGGCTTTGTTTCGTTCGCGCTTGAAAGCCTGTAAGTGATACCTACTGGATAGGAGGCATAACCAGCCGGGAACTTAAACGGGAACTCCGAGTGTATTGAATATTTTGACCTGTTTTCATCAAGGATGACCCTCTCGAGCTCCCTGCCGGAGGTTATCTCCCTTGTGGGGAGCAGTTCGGGATATTTTTTCTTGAGCAACTCATAACCCCATTTTGTGCGGTAATATGCTATGAGCTTTATATCTTTCCTTTTTTGCTCCACCACCTGGAAATAATTAAGGATGAACATCGTGGAATCGTCCGGGTTATAGAACAACGACTCCGGCGGAAGTGTTCTCATGAGGTTCTTCCCGTAATCGTATGCAAAATATTCCGTCCTGTAATTACAGAAGGCAAGGTTGTGATGGAAAAGAAGCGCAACGAGAACCAAGACAATGGTTCCAGTCATGATTTTTTTCGACAACCTATGCGATAATCTCGCAACAAATGCGGCGATAAATATTACGAATATGAGGTTGGGCAGAACAAAATGCGGCTCAAGTATCGGCAGGGTTGTCTTTTCGGCGGGCGGAAGGTTGGACAGCACCACAAAACCAAAGCCCGACAGAATGAAGGATAAAAACAGTATCCTGAAAAATTTGTCTTTGAAAGAAATTATTATCCCGGCGACACCCAGCATAGCGCCCAAAAGAGAGAACTGTTGAGCGAGAGATTTCAGGTATAATACTGCGTGGCTGAGTATCAAAGGCGCGGTCCAGCTCAGATTGCTCTCCTCGGGATGGAGTTTTGCCCCGCCGTAGTCGGACCTCGTTATCATCCTGAAAAAACCTTCCAAAGATTTCGGGTCCCCCCAGTTCGAGACAGGCCCGGCCCAGGCCCTTACAGGCAGGAACAAGTACACGGAACACCCCAGCAAAAAAAACATGAAAGCGTTGATCTGGTTTTTAACAGTGAACTTCCCTCCTCCGAAAGACAGTATCAGTATGCCCGGGAAAAGAAGAACGATTGTCTGATGGTTACCGAGCGCCAGCCCGCATACGAAGGCAAGAAGAAAATAATTTTTTAGGAGTGTTTCTTTTATGGGCCGCTTATATATGATCGCGCACAAAAGAAGTATCGCCGCCGCGAAGAAGGCGTTGAAGCTGTACATCTCAGACACCTGCGATAACCGCCACAGGCTCAGAGAAAAACCGAAAAACAGGACGCTCAGCGAAACAAACAGAGAACTCCCGAACAGTTCCTCAAAAAGAAAAAGAAGGATGAAGAGAGCCAGCGCGCCAAAGAAAGCCGACATGACGTTCATCCTGTACGCCTGGGTACCGAAAGGAACAAGCACGGAGAATATCTTTCCCGTTATCACGTACAAAGGATACCCCGGCGGGTGAGTAACCCCCAAAGTGGCCGCCCCCACCGCAAGGTCACCCGAATCGCGGTAGGGAGATATACCCGGGTGCAGGGTAAACAGGTAAACCCCGAAAGTGAGCAGAAATAATGCAATTTTAGCTATATTTTTCATACAATTCTTTAAAAAACATTCCGCCATTCCCATGAAAATGGTAATCCAGAAAGTTGCTTTGATGTCCTAGTATCTGAATCCATTGAAATAACTGGATACCCGATAACTACCTCGAGTATGACAGTCCTTCTTGGTGTCATGCCCGAAATCCGTTATCGGGCATCCAGTGGCGTTGCCAGTTTTTCGATTTTTGACAATTTTAGGTCTCACATCTAACGTATTTGTGACTGATTTTACATATTGTTTTATGTTATCAACAATTCACTCGGCGTAACACCGAGCTGTTCGGATAGCCGAATTCTAAACGTTTAGAGTTTTCCAGAATAAAGTCAACTAGCTAGTCTTGGCACTAACCCTATACATATATATGGCTACCAGCCGCTGTTTCGTGTTCCGATCAAGCAATTATTAACCGGTTAATAATTGGTTTTGCCTACCCAGATTACTGGCCTGCCAGCCCGCTTTTGCTATATGAAATGCCAAATAATCTTCAGACAGCCTCAATAAGTCAGTTGCCAACAACATCAAGAATCGCACTCATGAAATTATACCACATGGTATAATTCACAGGCATCTATCGCATTGGCTATTAACCTATTCATTTTTTGCTTATTTTACATAGTATTTTGTTATTATACTATTCAATATAACATTCATAAGCTACTATGCCATTCGTACCCACTTGGCTGCTGTTCTTTGCCAAGGCTTTTATCTTGCCTTCCTTATTGGTACATTTAACCAATAGGCTAGGCGCATCAGCTGAATTGTCCGGTTTTTAACAAAACTGCAACGTATTCTGAACGGCTTTCACCGTTAATCGGTTTGTTGTTACTTTTGCACCACTCCACCAGTTTATTTACATCTATATCTACTCTTTCGTGAGCGTTACCGCTTATCAATAAATCCAACTCCAATTTTATTGCGTATTCTTCCCATTCCCGATAAGTTGATTCCAGATGGGCTGAATCAACCGATACTTTTTTTAGCAACTCCCATTGATTTTCGCGATACCAAGCAAGGCCCAGCTTCATTCTTTTTTCATTTCCATTCATTTTATTCCCCAATGCCAAAGAATATATTGAGCAATAACAATAACGAGTATTCCAGTGAGGAAAGAAAATAGTGAAACCTTAACGAGCAATTCTCTGTTATCACGTTCTGACTTGAGTATTTCCTCATGTTGCTGCAATCGCTG
The DNA here is from genome assembly GCA_964606755.1 of uncultured Elusimicrobiales bacterium. GTDB lineage: Bacteria > Elusimicrobiota > Endomicrobiia > Endomicrobiales > CAZSIW01 > CAZSIW01. Next base: position 2,982 of record CAZSIW010000280.1, read on the forward strand.
TTCCGTTTCCCGTTTGGAATTAGCGATAATAATACGATGTTCCTTTGGAATATTATTAGAAAATTCTATCCACTGCTTGCAGGTATAATCGCCCTTATGCCATTGATAATCATAAATGCAGTATATAAACACTCCATCTTTTTCAACCTTAGTATCTCCTTGGAAGAAACAAATACCGCATCCTTTTTGATTCATAGCCTTTTCCATTTTATATTTATTTACCCATCTACCACTCTATCCTTTTATCTGATAAATATTTTTGTGCCTCTTTATCTCCGAAACCAGCAGCTTTCTTAAAACAACTAATTGATTTATTATCTTCTCCTTTTGTTCTATATGCAACACCCATATTGTAATAAGCTTCCGCATCCTTTGGATCAACACTGATAGCTTTCTCATATAGCTCAATTTCTTTATCGGGGTTGCCTTTGACCATATATGCAGCACCCATACCAACATAGGCATCTGCATCATTTGGATTGATCCTTATCACTTTTCCGTACATCTCAATTGCTTTATCATTGTTTCCTTTCATGAGATACAAAAACCCCATACAGCTATAAGCATCCGCATACTCTGGATTTATACCAACCGCTTTTTGATAATACAATATTGCCTTATCATATTCTTTTAAAATATCAGCGTTAAGTCCCATTTGAAACCAATCAGCAGCCGTAAGCTCACTGCTCCTGTTTTGATAATCCGCTTGCAGTTTTA
>CAZSIW010000281.1:0-3693 GCA_964606755.1 uncultured Elusimicrobiales bacterium
ACAACAATCACGGTATTCAATGTTTTTCTTGATGTGGTATTTAACGGGGTGTTTGATGCGGTATTTATTTTCGAAACCACTGCGTGCTCGAAGGCAAGGAATCCTCTATGTTTTGATGTTGTCAACATTTAACACACAACCCTTCCCCACCAGTTTATTGCACTAAATAGTACAACTTTTTTATTTTCAGGTCAAATCTGAAAAACTACTTGAAAACGTTTTTGCGGCGCAGGTTTTTCATGAATCTCTTGGAGCCGCTTTGCAGGGCATCGGCAAGATGTACCATGTGATTGCCGATCGCGACAAGATAAAGATTTTTATTTATCTTATATTTCGCGTTGAAATGAAATTTGGCATAGCGCTGGACGTCTTCCAGGTCTTTTTCGAGCCTGACCTTCATGTGAGCGTGAAATCCGATCGTTTTCTTGAGGAGGTCGAACGCGGATTCGTAACCGGCGACGCGGCCTTCCTTGAACTCCTTGTAGAGGTTGGTCAGGCGTTCAAGATAGGTTCTCGAGGCCATCTGGCCGATGAGGTCGGCGGTGCCGAGCATGAGGCCGAGGTGTTTTTCTTCGCGGCTCCTGAAACTCAGTCTGAACACGCTGACGTTAAGGCCCGTGCAGTGGACCATGTTCTCGGCGAACTTCCTGTCCGCCTTGTTGTAGCCCAGCACCTTGAGGTATTCCTTCAGGAACTCGATGCTTCGCTCTACGTGGTTCAGGGTGAATTTCGCGCCGGTGCCCTTGTGGTCGGATTTTTTCTGTATGTAGCCGGCATCGTGGAACATCGTGGAGATGAGCGCCAATTTCACGAACTTTACCGGGAACTTCTTATTGTGTGTGTTATAGCCGTCTATGAGCCTCGACATCGCAAGAAGCGCGTCGGTAGTGTGGAGCTTGTCGTGATATTTGGTGTTACACTTGCCGTACCCGGGGTACCTGCCCTCGTAGAGCCTGTTAAAAGAGCCGAAAGCCTTCCTGACCTGACAGAACTCGTTGACAGCGTAATAACGTATAAAATTAGATTTAACCTCTTCAAACACAGCCGCCGGCTCGGTCATATCCACGAGTTCGGCGTACTGGATATCGTTTAGAGATCTCATTTTCAACCCCTTATGTACGGAGTATTGAGTACGGAGTGCGGGGCAAAAGCGTAAACAGATGGAACTCTGTACTCCGTACCCCGTACTATATACTGTCTTTTATTACAACAGTTCCCCAGCCAGCTGCGCCAACTTGCTTCTCTCGGTTTTCGTAAAGTTAATATGCCCGAACATCTCCTGCCCCTTGAAATGCTCCACCAGGTACGTCAGGCCGTTGGAAGCCGCGTCCAGGTAGGGGTTGTCTATCTGGTAAGGGTCGCCCGTGAGCACGATCTTCGTGTTCATGCCGGCACGCGATATGATCGTCTTTATTTCATGGGGCGTCAGGTTCTGAGCGTCGTCTATTATGATGAACTGTTCCGGCAGCGAGCGACCCCTGATGTAGGTCAGCGCCTCTATCTCGAGCTTGCCTGTGCTCATGAAATATCCCACGCTGTCGTCATCGTCGCATTTCTGGCCGGCGTGGTTGTGCAGCAGGAACTCCAGGTTGTCGTATATGGCGCCCATCCAGGAATTGAGTTTCTCTTCCTTCGTGCCAGGGAGATAACCGAGATCGTTGCCCATCGGGACTATCGGCCTGGCGATAAAGAGTTTCCTGAAAAGGTTTTCTTCAAGCGTCTTCTGCAGGCCGCAGGCGAGGGACAAAAGGGTCTTTCCGGCACCGGGCACGCCTATGAGTGTCACGAGCTTCACCTCGTTGCACAACAGCAGCTCGATGGCGAAACGCTGTTCCAGGTTCAACGGCTTTACGCCCCACGGGTTTACGTTCATGTGGAAAAGCGGGGTCAGCATCTTTTTCTGCGGGTCGTACTTTGCAAGGGCGCTCTTGGAAGGGTTCGCGTCGTCTTTTAGTATAACGCCCTCGTTCGGATAGAAACTCTTCTCGGGTTTGAGCTGTTTGTCTTTATAGAAAACGTCTATCGCCTTCGACGGGACGGTGATCTCAGTCCAGCCCCTGTAGAGTTCCTCTATCTTTATCTTGGATTTCTCGTAGTCCTGCGTCTCAATGCCAAGGGCCTCGGCCTTTATCCTGAGGTTGATGTCCTTGGAGATGAATATCACCTTCTCGCCTTTCTGCTGAAGCTCCATGGCGAGGCCGATTATTCTGTGGTCGGTCTTCGGGCTGACGAACTCGTAGGGGAGCTTGACCATGTGGTCGAGCTCGATCTTGAGCAGGCCGCCGCCGTCGAGCTTTATATTTTCCGAGAGTTTTCCTCTCGAGCGCAGGGCGCTTAGCTTCCGTGTAATGGACCTGACGTTCTGGCCCCTCTCGTCGCTGCCGTGTTTTAGCCCGTCGAGCTCTTCGATTACGGCCATCGGGATAACGACTTTATTATCCTCAAATGCAAAAATAGAATCCGGGTCGTGGATAAGCACGTTTGTATCTAGAACGAATGTTTTCATGGCGTCTCCTCAATGATGCATTAATTTACTGCGGGTTAAACGATTCCTTCGCCTTCAAAAAAGCGTCGACAACTCGGGGATGAAACTGCTTGCCCCTATTTTTTCTTATCTCCTCAATAGCCTCTTTAGTCTGCATGGCTTTCCTGTACGGCCTGTCCGTGGTCATCGCGTCGTAAGCGTCGGCGACCGCTATGATCGAGGCGATGAGCGGGATATCATCCCCCTTCAGGCTGAAGGGATAGCCCGTGCCGTCGTAGCGCTCGTGATGATATTTTATGCCGGAGATCGCCTCGCCATAGTCTTTGAACGGGTCGAGTATATCCATGCTTACCTCCGGATGCTTCTGAACGATGAGCATCTCCTTGTCGGTAAGGGAGGTCTTCTTGTTGAGTATCTTCTCCGGTATGCCAATCTTCCCTATATCGTGCAGTAGCCCGGCCACGATTATATTGTCCTTGAACTCAGACCAGTTCGGTATGTCCGCGGTTTTCAGGTTCTCGGCTATCTCGATAGCGTAGGTGACGACCCGCGCGGTGTGGCCGCCCGTATAATGGTCTTTCGTCTCTATGGCGGCTCCGAGAGCGTTTATCGCGTCAAAGAATATTTTTTTGGTTTTGATGACCTGGTTGTTGAGGTCTTCTATCAGCCAGGCGTTCTGGATGGCCATAATGACGTCCGAACCGAGCACCGAAAGGAAACCGAGCTCTTCCTTCCCGAAACTTTTCCTGTTCAGTTTCCCGCCCAGAAAGAGTATCCCGATGAGGTCGTTGCGGAAAAAACCCGGTATAAAGACCTCGGCGTTGCACAGGGACAGCTGCTTATCCAGATCCTTAAGATAATCGGTAAAGCCGGCCTTGAGAGGCTCGGCGACGTACCGCCGCTTCGCGCTTTTGATCTTGGTGGAAATAAGGTAATCTTTGGGAAGGACGTCGTGCCTGTGCTCGGTAAAGTATGTGACTATTGGGTTATTGCTGGACAGCTTCGCGAACCCGGGCGGTATGCGAACCCCCCTGACTCCTCTTGAAACTTTTACCACGAATCCGTCTTTCTCCTTGTCATAAAGAAAAACGCCCGAGTGCGAGACTTTAATATTGCGCATTATCGTCCGCAGGACGAGCTTTATAAGCGTGTCAACACGCCTTATAAGTATCATCTGGCGGGCCGTTTTTTCAAGGTCCCTGCGGAAA
>CAZSIW010000282.1:0-3633 GCA_964606755.1 uncultured Elusimicrobiales bacterium
AAAACCCTCACGGTCTTTTCTGGTAGCACCGAACCAGATGTCGTCAGTATTCACGTTGTGAGATTGCGCCATTTGAACGAGTGCTTCAATGGTCTCGCTTTCATTGATGTCTTCAATATCATACTCGATAAGTATAGCAGCTTTTGCGTAATTCGGTATGTTTTTATAATCGGGCCGTAAGAGTTCAAGCGAATGTTCGTCAAAATATTCGACCGCGATCACGTTCGCCGCCGGGTTTGTCTTGATCCGCCTTGAAAAGTTAAGCGCGTCGTTTTCGTTTTTGAAAAATATAACAGTGGAAACTATTTTATCAACAGACTTTATCAGGTCCAATTCCGCTCCGGAGATTACTCCCAATGTCCCCTCGCTCCCTATGAAAAGGTCTATAAGGTCCATCCCGGGTTTTGAATAATATCCGGCTGCTGTTTTAATGTCAGGCAGAGTGTATCCGGGAATGTTGAATTTCAACTTTTCGCCGTAAATGTCGGCGTCAATTACTCCTGAAGCGTTGGCGAAATATCTTCCCCTTTCTATCTTAAGTTCTCTGCCATCTGACAATATCACGTTCAGGGATCTTACATAGTTCCTTGTCGAGCCGTACCTGAAACCTCTGGCACCGGAGGCGTTAGTTGATATGTTACCGGCTATAGTGGAATTAGTTTCTGTGGGGTCGGGCGCATACATGAGGCCCGTGGAAGTCAATGCTGTTTTAAGGGCAGCAGCAGTCACGGAAGGCTCTACTACAGCCGAACCGTTTGTCTCAGTGATTTTCGTAATGCTTTTTATTTTATCCAAAAGCTCAAGCGATAGTATACAGCCGCCAAAAGGGACCCTACCGCCAGTAACGCCTGTGCCGGCGCCGGAGAAAGTAACGGGTGTTTTTTTTGAGCTCATTTCTATAAGGATATTCTTGATTTCCTGATCGTTTTGCGGGATAAAGACTGTATCAGCGTGCCCATTTCTCAAACCGGAGTGGTCTTCAAAATACGACTCTATTATCGCCCTGTCAGTCTTTATAATCATGTTCGAAGGGTAATGCTCAGGCTTGACTCCAGTGTCTTAAGGATTGAAGTTACAGCTGTTTGTATTTCGCTTTCACTGAGCGTGTGGTCGTTATGCTGGAAAGTGAAGTGCAGGGCATAGCTTACTTTCCCCGCATCTTTCAGTTCATACTTCGAGAACAGGGACATGTTCTCGAAAATAGCGCTCAGTTCTTTAGAAGATTTTTTAAGTTTTTCGATCTCGCCGGCTATTTCGCCATAAGTGATGGCCTTGTCCGCGACTAGAGCGAGGTCTCTTTTCACTACAGGGAACCTTTTCAGGGGTTTGAACTTGGCGCTGTCATAGCTCCAATGAATGGAATCAATCTCGAGTTCCGCGTAAACGACCTCTTTTTCATAACCGGATATAAGCCCCGGATGCAACACACCGAACTGTCCTGCTGGTTTTCCTTTGACTATGATGGCCGCCCACCTGCCGGGATGAAAATAGCTTTTACAGAGTTTCTTGTCAGTGCTGTCTATTTTTATATGCTGCCCGCTCAATATAGTCTCAATGATCCCCCTGAAATAGGAAAAATCGATATCTGGTGATTTCAGGTTTTCTGATTCCAGCTTCCACCACTCGCCCCAAACAGGGCCGTGACAAATTATTCCCAGCATCTTGACCTGCTTTTGATCCAGAAAAACGTTGCCTATTTCGAACAATTTAACAGCCTTTGTGATGTGTGAAACATTAAGTTCTATATTAGCCATCAAACCAGGCAAGAGACTTGGCCTCATCGATTCATTTTCTTTAGAGAGAGGATTTTTCAGGTGTTCGAACGCGGCCATCCCGAACCTGTCGAGCGATTTTTTATCGATGAAACTGTAATTCAACGCCTGTGAGAATCCCAGAGAGACCAGCCTGTCACCAAGAATGTGTTCTTTCGGTTTCAGAGACTTGCCCGTGGTCAGGTCGGGAATAAGATGCGGTATCGTTACGGGTATTTTGTCGTACCCGTTCATGCGGGCGACTTCTTCCACCATATCTGCTTCCTGTGAACAGTCTAGCCTCCACGACGGCACCGTAACGCTTAGTATATTGTCTTTTTCGGCGATCTGCATACCGAGCGACCCTAATATGCTTACTGTCTTTTCTTTAGGCACTTCGAGGCCCAGCAGTTTGCCTACTCTGTCCGGCCGAAAAGAGATAACCTTGTTCTGGAAAGGGATGAAGACCACATCCTTTCTTGCATCCACCTTTCCACCGCACAGCTCAAGGATCAGAGAAACTGCCCTGTTGGATGCCATCTCGCAAACGTCCCATGAGGTGCCTCTCTCGAAGCGATAAGAGGAATCGCTGGACAGGTTCAGTTTCTTAGACGTTTTTCTTATGCAGGAGGGTTTGAACGCCGCGCTCTCAAGTATTATATCTTTCGTGCTTTCCGTTACACCGGAGTGTTCGCCGCCCATTATGCCCGCGATTGCCTGGGGTTTTCTGCCATCGGCTATTACCAGCATATCGTCGCTTAAGGCGTACTCTTTACAGTCAAGAGCCTTAATGGTTTCAGCTTTAGCGCACCTGACGACGATCTTGTTTTCTTCCAGAAGGTTGAGGTCAAACGCGTGTAGCGGGTGTCCGTATTCCATGAGGACATAATTCGTTATATCAACTATATTGTTTATCGGTCTGAGGCCGCACTTGATCAGACGTTCTGACAACCATCCGGGTGACTGGGCTATCTTGACCCCTGAGATCTTTACGCCTATATATCTAGGGCATAGCTCCGGTTCAGCAACTTCGATATTTATATCACCTGAATCTTTTAAAGCGGAACTCTGTTTCGGTAAATTGACAGGTTTGTTGTAGTAAGCCGACAGCTCCCTTGATACTCCCAGGTGGCTAAGGCAGTCCGGGCGGTTCGTGGTGGTTTCAAGATCAAGGATGGCGTCATTATCTGAGATCAGTTCTCTAAAGTTCTTGCCGAGGGGGGTGGACGATTCAAGAACAATGATACCGGGAGTGTCTTCCTTCAGCCCCAGCTCCTTCTGCGAGCAGATCATGCCCTGGGATTCAACACCTCTTATCTTGCGCCCTTCGATCTTAAAACCTCCGGGCAGTTCAGCCCCGAGCTTCGCGAACGCGACTGTCTGCCCTGCTTCCACATTCGGTGCTCCGCAGACCACTGAATATGTATTTGTGCCGTCGCTCACCTTGCATAGGCTAAGTTTGTCGGCATTGGGATGTTTGTCTTTTTCAATTACCTTTGCGGTGACAACACCGGTGAATTCAGGCCCCTTTGATATGACCTGTGTCTCAAACCCCAAAAAGGTTAATATCTCGGCAACCTTATCTGGCTGCTCGCTGAATTCAACAAATTCCTTTAGCCAATTAAAAGATAATCTCATGTTAAACCTTAAATATCAACTTTAAGTCTTGTTTAAAACTGCTTTAAAAACATTATATTATTTTCGTAAAACAATCTTATATCATCTACGCCGTATTTGAACATCGCAAAACGCTCTACTCCAAGCCCAAAAGCGAAACCCTGATACTTTTCGGGGTCAAAGTTTACCGATTTTAGCACATTAGGATGTACCATGCCGCATCCGCCCATTTTACAAGCTATCGCCAAAGATCCCATTCTTTCCC
>CAZSIW010000283.1:0-3625 GCA_964606755.1 uncultured Elusimicrobiales bacterium
CACGGAAAACTCGGCGTTTTTCACAACCAAAAATCCAAGGGACACCGATTGCATACCCGGGGGCTCGAGCGGCGGAAGCGCAGCAAGCGTGGCCGCGCGGATGGTCCCCGTTTCTCTCGGCTCGGATACCGGCGGCTCCATAAGACAGCCGGCTTCCCTGTGCGGTGTTGTGGGAATGAAGCCGACCTACGGGCGGGTTTCCAGGTACGGCCTCATCGCGTTCGCGTCGTCGTTGGACCAGATAGGCCCATTTTCAAGGACTGTTACCGACAACGCCCTGCTCCTGAAAGTACTGTCAGGTTATGATAACAGGGACTCTACCTCGGTAAACACGGCGGTCCCTGATTATGTTTCTGAGATGAAAAAAGATATAAAGGGATTAAGGATAGGTTTACCGAAAGAATATTTTATACCCGGGCTTGACAAAGACGTGGAGGTGCTCGTAAAAAAAGCCGTGAAAGAGCTGGAGAACCTCGGGGCGAAGGTCAGCGAGATATCTCTGCCACACACAGATTACGCCGTCTCGGTCTACTACATAATTGCTCCTTGCGAAGCCTCGGCTAACCTCGCGAGGTACGACGGCGTGAAGTATGGTTTCAGGGCCGAGAGCGACAACCTGCTCCAGGAGTACGAGAGAACGCGCGGACAGGGGTTCGGCCCCGAGGTCAAGCGCAGGATCATGCTGGGAACCTATGCGTTGTCCGCGGGTTATTATGACGCGTATTACGGTAAGGCGCAAAAGGTAAGGACCCTGATAAAACAGGATTTCGACAGGGCCTTCGAGAAGGTTGACGTAATAGTCACGCCCACGGCGCCAACCGCGGCTTTTAAAAAGGGAGAGAAATCTTCCGATCCGCTCCAGATGTATCTCTCCGATATTTTTACTATATCGTGCAACCTCGCGGGTCTGCCCGGTATTTCGGTGCCGTGCGGTTTTACTCCCAGGGGCCTGCCCGTAGGGATACAGATCCTGGGAAATAGTTTCAGGGAAATTGATGTTTTGAAAACTGCGTATCACTACGAACAAAAAAATAAATGGTATTTAACCACGCCTGGTAAGGTAAGTTAAAGAGGAGTCGTAGATCCATGCATAACGATTGGACGCGAGTAACAGCAAAGATAGCCGGGGTTGTCACGTTCGGGGTCATTGTGATCGGTATAATAACGGGCAGCATAATTTACGCGGTGGGATACTATTCCAAGAACATTCCGGCGCCGGTCGAACAGAGCAGACTTTACACGGATCTCGAGAACCTGCTCAAAAAACGCAGCGATAAGTTCAGGGGTGATGTCGGTATACTTGTAAAAGATATTTCAAGCGGGGAATCCATAAAAATAAATTCCGACAAACTCTTCCCGAGCGCGAGTCTTGTGAAAATGCCCATAATGGCGGCTGTTTTCCAGGCTCAGGAAGAGGGAAAGATAAGCATGGACAGCCAGCTGACCCTGCAGAGGCGGCACAAGGTCTTCTCGCATAAGGGGTTTTATCTTAAACGGGTCGGCAAGAAATTCAAGGTCAGGGATATTGTTGAGCAGATGATAATAGAGAGCGACAATACCGCCGCTAACATGCTTGTAGAGGCGCTCGGTTTTGGCTACCTCAACCAGAAGTTCGTTGAGTTCGGTTTGAAGAACACCGATCTGAAACGCGGGATAATGGAGTTGAAATGGAGAAAGCTGGGTATCGACAACTATACCACACCGGACGACATGGCGTACCTGCTTGAGAAAATATACCACAAAGAGCTGGTGAGCCCGAAAGCCAGCGAAGAGATGCTTCAGGTGCTCAAAAACCAGAAGATCAACGACAGGATACCGTATTACCTTCCCCGCAACCTCGATATCGCGCACAAGACGGGGCTATTGAACGACACCGTGAGCGACGTGGGGATAGTTTTTACGCCGAAAGGCGATTTCGTGATATGTGTTATTACGGCAAACATCAGGAACTACAAGATGGCGAAGCGGTTTATAAGAGAGATAGCTGATTGTACTTACAGGCAGTGTTACGCGTTATAAAGCTAGAGAATATGGAATAGAGAAAAGAGCAAAGGAAAAACAACAAAAATGGATTTTGAAGCGGTGATTGGACTCGAGGTTCATGCTCAATTAAAGACCAACAGCAAGGTGTTTTGCGGTTGTTCTACTGAGTTCGGCTCGGAGCCTAATAAAAATATCTGTCCGGTGTGTACGGGCCAGCCGGGTGTCCTGCCTGTTCTGAACAAGAAGGCGGTCGAGTTCCTTGTGAAGACCGGTCTCGCCTTGAACTGTGAAATAAATAAGTTTTCCACGTTTGCCAGGAAACAATATTTTTATCCAGACCTTCCGAAAAACTATCAGATCTCCCAGTATGAACTTCCTCTGGCCGGGAAAGGCCGGCTGGCCATTAAAGTAAACGGTTCCGAAAGAGTGATAGGGATAACAAGGATACATCTGGAGGAAGACGCCGGGAAACTGCTGCACGCGATAGGTAACCGCGAGCTCGATTACACTCTTGTAGATTATAACAGGACCGGTGTGCCGTTAATGGAGATAGTCTCCGAACCTGACATGCGAAGCGGTGATGAGGCGCATGAATATCTCGCCGCGTTGAAGGGAATACTTGAATATCTCGAGGTTTCGGATTGCAACATGGAAGAAGGCAAGTTCCGCTGCGACGCGAACGTCAGTGTCAGGCCTGTCGGACAGAAAGAGTTGGGCACAAAAGCCGAGCTGAAGAACATGAACTCTCTCAAGAACGTGCGCGACGCTATCGAGTTCGAGATAAAAAGGCAGATAGAGGTGGTTTCGAGTGGAGGCAGGATAATTCAGGAAACGAGGCTCTGGGACGTGGCCCTTGGTGAATCAAGGCCGATGAGGACAAAAGAACAGGCGCACGATTACCGCTACTTTCCCGATCCCGACCTCGTGCCTGTGAGGCTTGGAACGGATTTTCTTGACGATTTAATGAGCCGGATACCCGAATTGCCTGAGGCAAGGACCAGGCGGTTCGTGGAACAGCTTGGTTTAAGCGAGTACGATTCAAAGGTCTTGACCGCAGACAAGAGAACGGCGGATTTTTTTGAGAAAGCGTTGCTGCGTTTTTCAAAAGCCTTGAAGGATAACGCAAAACCCGTTGCAAACTGGATCACGACTGAGCTCCAGGGCAGGCTGAACGCATCTGGTAAAAGCATCTCCGAGTCGATGGTGAGCGCGGAGAGTTTGGGAGAACTTGTAGAGCTGATCCAGCAGGGTACGATATCGGGCAAGATCGCCAAAACGGTTTTTGAAGAGATGTTCTCAACAGGCAAAAATCCCGGTGTGATAGTCAAGGAAAAGGGTCTCGTCCAGATTTCCGATGAATTGGCGCTTGAAAAGATGTGCCTTGAGGCGATAGCCGAAAACCCCAAGGCTGTTGCGGAGTTCAAGGGCGGCAAACAGCAGGCCCTGGGTTCGCTTGTAGGCGCCGTCATGAAAAAGACACAGGGAAAAGCTAACCCGCAGATAGTCAATAAAATACTGAAAGAAAAACTTTCATAGCAGATGCTATGGCGCCTTATCTTCTAAAGACCTCAACCGCTGACGAGTACGAATGGACCTAGCTAAAAAAATAATATCCCGGCTGAAGCTGAAACCTCTCGAAAAA
>CAZSIW010000284.1:0-3611 GCA_964606755.1 uncultured Elusimicrobiales bacterium
CCAGGACCTTTTCAGGGAGATAGGCATGAAGGTCGTCGCCGCCGGCTACGAGTTCGCGCACCGCGACGATTACGAGGGACGGCAGGTCCTGCCGACCATAAAAGTTGACGCGGATTCAAGGAATATCGAAGAGCTCGTGGTAAAACCGGACCCGAACGAGTACCGTCCCCGCAAGTCAGCCGAGGAAATGGCGCGCCTGGCGGCCAACGGTTTTGCTTTTAAGGACTACGACGGCATGATGTCTGAGATGGATAAGGGTGCGCTGGTGATAGATGACATAAACCATTACGAAACGGAGCTGCTGCTTGAAAAATATAAGCCGGATATTTTCTGCGCGGGTATAAAAGAAAAATACGTCATCCAGAAAATGGGTATACCGATGAAACAGCTGCACAGCTACGATTCCGGCGGCCCCTACGCGGGTTTCGAGGGCGCGATAAATTTCTGGAAGGATATAGACAGGATGATCAATTCGAAGGCCTGGAAGCTGATCACACCGCCATGGGAAAAAAGCGAGCCGATCGCGGCAATGTTCGTAAGGGAGGTATGACATGCTACTTAGACATACTACAAAAGAAATAAAGGAACGTTCGGCTTTGACCGTGAACCCGGCAAAGACCTGCCAGCCGGTAGGCGCTATGTACGCGGCGCTGGGTGTTCACAGGTGCCTGCCTCACAGCCACGGATCACAGGGGTGCTGTTCGTATCACAGGAGCGCGCTGACAAGGCACTACAAAGACCCCGTGATGGCGTCGACCAGTTCGTTTACGGAAGGTTCTTCGGTGTTTGGCGGGCAGTCGAACCTGTTAGAGGCCATTACTAACGTCTTTTCCCTGTACGATCCGGATATCATAGCTGTTCACACAACGTGTCTTTCGGAAACGATAGGTGACGATATAGGCCAGATAATTAACAAGGCAAACGAAGAAAAAAAGATACCTGAAGGAAAATACGTGATACACGCCAACACCCCAAGTTATGTGGGTTCTCACGTGACCGGATTTTCAAACATGGTCAAGGGCATGGTTAAATACCTCTCTAAAAAACGGGGAGAGAGAACTGACGCGCTCAACATCATTCCTGGCTGGTGCGAGCCGTCCGATATGCGAGAGATCAAGCGGCTGACAGGGGAGATGGAGATAAACTCCATACTTTTTCCGGACACCTCTGATGTTCTTGATACGCCCCTTACCGGAAAATTCAGTATGTATCCTAAAGGCGGGACAACCATTGACCGGCTCAAACTTACGGGTGACAGCTACGCCACCATCGCTCTCGGGACTTTTTGTTCGCTCGCGGCGGCTGAGGAGCTTGACACCAGGCACAAGGTGCGTTATGAGCAGCTCGATATCCCTTATGGAATAAACGCAACTGACCGGTTCATTACCGCTCTTAAAAACGTGTCCGGCAGGCCGGTGCCTGTTTCGATAGCGGATGAGCGCGGCCGGCTTGTTGATATGATAAGCGACATGGAACAGTATCTATACGGAAAAAGGGTAGCCCTGTTCGGTGACCCTGACCAGCTTGTGCCAATGACGGAGTTCCTGATAGATATCGGCATGAAGCCCGTTTATGTGGTCACTGGCACATCCGGCAAGTATTTTGATGAACGCATGACTGAGATACTTAAAGACATCCCGGGAGCGAAGTTCAGTTCTGGCGCCGGAGCTGACATGTTCCTCCTGCACCAGTGGATAAAGAACGAAAAGGTTGACCTGCTTATGGGAAACACCTATGGCAAATACATATCCAGGGATGACGATATACCGTTCGTGCGGTTCGGTTTCCCTATATTGGATCGCACAGGTCACAGCTACTTCCCATCCGTAGGTTACCAGGGTGCCATGCGCACGCTTGAGCGGATACTCTCAGTCCTCATGGATCGCCAGGACAGAGATGCGCCGGAAGAAAGATTTGAGCTGGTGATGTGAGAGATTCATGAAATTATACCGCGAGGTATAATTTGCAGCCTATAAGCGGCGGGCAGCTCGCCGTGCACGGCGAGCAATTGTGGATAACTCAAAAAGAATCTGTAAAATAAATAAGATGTTGTTTTGACCTAATTTGAGAATTAGGCAATTCTGTAAATCAGCGGTTTGGAGCCGCAGTTCCATACACAAACGATGGCATAGATACGAGCATTACCCCTGATCGATCTTGGGGAATTAATAGATCAAAATATTGAAGAAAGGAGCAATACAATGGAAAAACCCGATAAGCACATATTTGTATGCGGGAGTTTCAGGGCAAGCGGCGAACCGCAGGGGGTATGCCACAAAAAGGGGTCGCTCGGGCTTCTGCAATACCTGCAGGAGGGATTGAGCGACAGAGGGCTGGACGGTGTCTTAGTGTCTGTAACTGGTTGTCTAAAGGTCTGTGACCGCGGCCCGGCCATGGTGGTTTATCCGGATAACATTTGGTATGGGAACATAGCGGGTGAAGAATCAATAGATGAAATTCTGGACGCGATGAGTGAAGGGAAAGTTGCGGAGAAATATCAAATAGCATAATGCCGCACAATGAGGCTAATTCAATGAAAGAGCGGTTTAAAATAATCATTGCGAATTTTAAAGACAAGGGACACCGCGATGCTTTTATATCTCTTATAGATGAATACCGGCGCGGGCCGACCGGGGACGGCAAGGCGCTGGAAAAAGGCGCGGCGGCAAGGTTGTTGAAAGGGATAGAGAACCACCCGTCATCGCGCGTGTATTTCGCGGTTTTTAAAGGGCGGGTTGCAGGATGCGCGACATGTTTTATAGGGTTTTCAACGTTCCACGCTAAACAACTTATCAATATACATGATCTTATCGTGACAAAGGGTTTTAGAAAAAAGGGCGCAGCCAGCAGCTTACTGAAACATATCGAGCGTGAAGCCAAAAGGATGGATCTTTGCAAGATAACTTTGGAAGTCAGGTCGGACAACCGGCCGGCGCTCAATCTTTACTGTGAATCAGGTTTTGGGCCGGGTAATCAGATTATGTATTTTCTGACAAAATCTGTCAGATGAGAAGGTTAAAATGGGAATACTTTCTAAACGCAGGGAACAGGTATTTCGAAAAGGCAGCGAAGAGTTCAAGATGCAGTGCGAACGCGAAAGCCTGGCCGGATCGGTCAGCCAGAGAGCGTGCGTGTTCTGTGGTTCCCGCGTTGTACTTTATCCCATAGCCGATGCCATACATCTGGTTCACGGCCCTATCGGGTGCGCTGCCTATACCTGGGATATACGCGGGGCCCTGTCTTCAGGTGAACAGCTGCACCGGTTGAGTTTCTCGACAGACCTTCGCGAGAAAGATGTCATCTACGGGGGAGAAAAAAAACTTTATGGCGCGCTTATCGAGCTCATAGACGAATATAAGCCGAAAGCCGCTTTTGTGTATTCCACCTGCATCGTGGGAATCATAGGCGACGACATAGACGCCGTTTGCCGCAGAGTAAGCGCAGAAAAAAATATTCCGGTCATACCCGTTAAATCCGAGGGTTTCAAGGGCACAAAAAAAGACGGTTACAAAGCCGCCTGCGAGGCGCTCTTCACCCTGACTGGCACGGGTTCAACGGACGGCATAAGCCCGCACAGCGTAAACATTCTTGGTGATTTTAATATAGCCGGA
>CAZSIW010000285.1:0-3602 GCA_964606755.1 uncultured Elusimicrobiales bacterium
ATAAAATTGCTTTTGTCCGTCCCCTAAGATACATAACGGACGCCACCGCTAAAAGAATAAAAAAATACCCCACACTTCCCCGCGTGCCGTCATCACAGAACCATCCTACTGCCAGCACCGCAACAAAAAAACAGCTGGCGGGCAGGCTCAAACTTTCATAATTCTTCTTCCGCAGAGAACTAATATAGAACAAAAAACCGACCACTACCGCGGCCAGACTGATGATGTTCTGTATCCAGGGCAGTTTCAACACCACGTCCGAAACGGTGATCAAAACCCCGAACATGACGATCAAAAACATGACGAGGTTAAACACTCGGTTCTCGACCGTTGTTGTCTCCGGGCTGCCCAGCAGAACGCTTGCGACGGAAGAAAAATATTTTGACGTATTTGTAGATACCCTCTTTGTTTCCAGCTCTTCGTCGGGCAGAAAGTCTTGCCCATATAACTGCTTAACGCAATCGGGGCACAAACCGTGAGAAAAATTTATCGAAGTATGTTCCAAAAAATATTTTTCCAGCTTATCCCAGTACCCCTTATCGTCCCGTATTTTCTTGCATGAGGGGCAAAGCGGCAGGATACCGCGAAGCACGCGTATTTCTTCCGTGGCTTTCGTAAGCTCTTGGCGATCCCGCTGGAGATGGCTCATTATCATGTCTACCAGCAAAATCACAAACACGAAACAAATCATATAACAGACCGATACGTCCAGCAGGCGCTGCATCCGGCTGTTGTGCGTGCTTGATATCATGCCCGGGAACCTGCCCTCCACATAGAACAACACGGCCATGAGAGCCGCGAGAACAGCCAAAAAAACCGTTTTCCTGATCCCGACCATGTATATGCCGAACCCGACCAGCGCCACGGCTATAAAATATCCGGAACTGCCCATGGTGCCATTATCGACAAACCACTCCATCAATATCAGACAAAGAAGCATGGCGCTGTAAACCGACGACAAAAGCACGAATTTTTTTGTATTCCTGGATATGAAATACACGCAGGCGCTAACCACAGCCACCGAAATGCTGAGAGCCAGATGAGACAATGGTATCCTGATGATTATGTTCGATATGATCAGAAGCACGGAAAGCAGAGCGGACATAAGCGCGAAAACATTAAACACCCTGTTTTCCGCGGAAATCGCCCTGGAGTCTCCTCCGAGAATATCACTTATGCTTTTGTGGGGCTTGCGCTCTGACATTGATAATTCCTCAAGCTCTTCTGCTCGCTCTAGAGCCGGTCTCACATTTCCTGATACGGGTTTGTCCCGTTTTAACATTGATGATTCTTCGTCTGCAATAACTTCCCGCTCTATGTCAGTTTTTTCCGGTAACGAATTTTTCTCACGGGTTTTGCCTATCTATTTTAAAATAAAAAACCACATGCGTATTTATGCAATGTGGTTTTAGGTGTTCGGTTTCTCTTTCGGCGCTGCTCATAATGGCTCACTTGGGCGTATTCGTTTTTGCGGGCAGTTCCAGGGAGCAGTATTATGTAGGAATTATACAAAAAATTGTGGGAGCAGGCAAATTTACCTACCAGTGGTAAGTGATAAGGGGTAAGCAAATGACTAAGCGTTGAAAAATCTGTTTCGAGATGGATTGTTACGGCACCATCATCGGCATTTCTTCCTCGGCTTTCTCCGGCATAATATAGCCGTTCCCATCGAACAAAATTTTATGCGTGCTATTGTCTTTCTTGATCAGCTCCACTTTGTAAAGCGTGTTGTCGACCATTGTTACCTTCTCGGCCGTCTTTATCTGTTCGCCCGGATAGTTGCTTTTTATTGTGTTCTGCACGCCGCCGGGCAGCAGATCAGCGGTTATCTCCTCGGTCGTTCTTACCACGGTTCCGTCCGGTTTGTAGACAACGTTCATGGTTTTCATATCGATCATCCCTATTATTTTATACTCTCTCAGTCCTTGCTCTTCCATTGTTAGATATTCAGTCTCTATCGCCGTTGGATGGTCGTTCTCGAAAACCGAGATGACAACGGAAGGCATGTCCTGCCTGTCGATTTTCTCAGCCGCGTACCCTGTTGCGGCAAACGTTGCCAGAGCGGCGATCACGATCGGCGCACAAACATCATATTTAAATGCTCCCATAATTTTCTCCTATTTTATGAACCGGCTCGACAGGCATGCTTTAAACGACATTTATATTTTAAAATATATAACGTGATATGTGAAGCGATTTAAGGAAAAACTGCAGGTTCTTAAAATTATGTGCCAGCGGGGCGGTGGAAAACCATCGGCTCAGATATTAGACAAACACCTGCTTTCCATCAAGCCTCTGGATGCCCGATTACACCGTTCGAGCATGACAGGCCGCAGCTTATATTGCGGGTCTTTTTGTTATCACTCGCCGGTGATTTATTTATTGTCCCCGTTGGCTTTACAGGTGACATCATCGCCTTCGAAAGAATCTTTTTCCTCGTCTTCCCATTTGGGGGAGAGGCGGAACAGCTTTCTGAAAAATCTTCTGACGCTGTCCATGTAGCCGAACACGGCGGGGATGACGACAAGGGTGAGGATGGTCGAGCTTAACAGGCCGCCGATTATGGCTATGCCCATGCTCTTTCTGAACTTGCCGACCTCGCTGAGGCCGAGGGCCACGGGAACCATGCCGGCGATGAGGGCGAAGGTCGTCATAAGGATGGGCCTTAATCTTGTTTTTCCGGCCCTGACGAGGGCGTCTTCGATGTTTTCACCCTTGACCATCAGTTTCTGGGTGAAATCCACGAGCAGGATGGAGTTTTTTGTCACCAAGCCCAGGAGCATGATGAAACCTATCATGGTAAACATGTTCAGCGATTGGCCGGTGATATAGAGGGCCACGAAACCGCCAATTATGGCAAGCGGCAGTGAGATCATGATAGTAAACGGCACTATCGTGGATTCGTAGAGGCTGGCCAGCACGAGATAAATGAAGACTATCGACAGCACGGCGGCTATCAACATGTTCTTGAAGAGGTCTTTCATGTCCTCGGTGGAGCCGAGGAACTGGTATTCAACACCCTCGGGGAGTTTTTCATCCTTAAGTATTTTTTCCGCGTCAAACGTGACACTGCCTGTGGCGCCGTTGGGGCCGAGGTTGCCGGTTATCATTATGTAACGCGCCTTGTTGCGCCTGAATATTTTTGACGGGCCCGTTGTCTGCAGGGGGGCGGAAACGTTTTTGAGCTTAACCAGCTGGTTGTTAACGTTTGGAACGTATATGGAGTCAAAATACTTGCTGAGGTTCCGCTGGTCTTCCTTGAGCCTTACCCTGATGTCGTACTCAAGGCCGTTCTCGCGGAACTTGGCGGGCGTGTTGCCCTCCACCATTCCCCTTAGCTCGCCTCCGGCTACCATCGACATTACGCCGAGCTTTTCCATTTGTGCGGGGTACATCCTCACCTGGAACTCCGGCTTGCCGTGCTTATAATCTGAGGCGACATCCACAAGGCCGTCGATGGCGGCGATCTTCGGCAGGATGCCGTTGACGACCTTCTCAAGCTGGTCGAGGTTCTCACCGGTGAACATGAGCATGAACGGGTAATCCTCGCCCGCAAGCGACATGTCGCTGACCTTGGTTTCAAGGACTCCTTTATATTTAAC
>CAZSIW010000286.1:0-3595 GCA_964606755.1 uncultured Elusimicrobiales bacterium
AACTCCGCCAGATGACCGGCGCGGGGATGATGGACTGCAAGAAAGCGCTCGATGAGTCGAAGGATGACCTCGACGAAGCTGTGAAGTATCTCAGGGAAAAGGGCATGGCCACTGCCGTCAAGAAGGCCATCAGGGTCGCTAAGGAAGGGATCGTGTTCTCCTATATACACGCCGGCGGAAAGCTTGGCGTGCTGCTTGAGATCAACTGCGAGACCGATTTCGTCGCCCGCACGGAAGATTTCCAGAGCCTCGGCAAAGAGATCGCGATGCAGATAGCCGCCGCGAATCCGCTTTATGTCAAGAGAGAAGACATACCTTCGGAAACGATCGAGAAGGAAAAAGAGATATATAAGGTGCAGTTGAAGGAAGAGGGAAAACCCGAGAAAGTTTGGGACAAAATAATAGAGGGCAAGCTGGACAAGTTTTACGGCCAGGTAGTCCTTCTTGAACAGCCGTATATTAGAGACGCGGCAGGCAAGGAAAAAGTGAAAGACCTTGTGACCGCGGCGATAGCCAAGATGGGCGAGAACATCGTAGTAAAAAGGTTCTCGAGGTTTAGAGTCGGGGAAGAATAGAAAGGCAGAATGTAGCAGGTAGAATGTAGTAGATAGGGAAAGACGTAGCTTTAGCGGTTCCCTACATTCTACATACTATATACTACATACATGGTTCATGGTCAGGGGCGCGAATGAAATATAAAAGGATTCTCTTGAAGCTCTCTGGTGAAGCGCTCGCTGGTGACTGCGGGGCGGGTATTAATCAGGAAGGCCTGGAAAATATCGTTTCTGAAATAAAAAAGGCGCTTAAGAAAAATGTCAGCCTTGCCATAGTAGTGGGCGGCGGGAACATCTGGCGCGGGGCCGGCAAGTGGCTCGACAGGGTGAAGGCCGACCACATGGGCATGCTCGCTACCATCATGAACGCGATCGCTCTGGGCGACATGCTTGAAAAAGCCGGTGTCAAAAACTCGGTGTTGTCAGCGATAGACGTTTCGAAAGTCGCAGAGTTCTATACCCCCGAGAAAGCGTTGAGGCGGCAGGGCGCGGGAAAGGTTTTGATCCTCGCTGCCGGCACCGGAAACCCTTTTTTTACCACTGACACGACCGCGGCCCTCAGGGCCAGCGAGATAAAGGCCGACGTTATCCTTAAAGCCACGCAGGTGGACGGTGTTTACGACTGCGACCCAAAGAAAAACCCGAAGGCCAAAAGATACGAAAAGCTGAGTTTCGCCGAGGCGATAAACAAAGACCTGAAGGTGATGGACACCGCGGCGTTCACGCTGGCAAGAGAAGCCGGAATTCCCATAATAGTTTTTGATTTCCATAAGAAAGGCAACCTCGAGAAAGCGGTCGCCGGCAAGAGCATCGGGACTTTGGTTTACTGACCGAGAAGTTTGCCAGTTGAGCCGGTTAGCCAGTGCACCGGTTACTTCAAAGGCCTGGACAGCGCTCAAGTTTTAACTGGCAAACAGGTTAACTGACGTTCACTTTAGTCTAAAAGAGGTGAAATATGTCTTGGAAACAGATTCTGGCGGACGGCGAAGTGCCGATGAAAAAAACTATCGAGAAGCTCAAGATAGAGTTCTCGGCGATCAGGACGGGGCGCGCCAACCCGGCTCTTCTGGACGGCGTAAGAGTAGAGAGCTACGGGACGATGATGCCCGTCAACCAGCTGGCATCCGTGAGCATCCCCGACGCGCGCACGATAGAGATCAGGCCGTGGGACATAACTGCTCTGGCGAACATCGAGAAGGCGATACTTAAGTCCGAGATAGGGCTTACGCCCATCAACGACGGCAAGGCCATAAGGCTTTCTCTTCCCAACCTCACCGAGGAAAGAAGAAAAGAGCTCATAAAGAGCGTGCACAAGATCTCCGAGGATTTCAGGATATCGATAAGGAATGAGCGCCGGCAGATAGGCGACAAGATAAAGAAGGACAAGACCGTGACTGAGGACGACCGCAAACTGGCGGAGACCCAGCTTCAGAAGATAACCGATCTCTACATAAACAAAGTTGACGAGCACGTTAAGCTAAAAGAAAAAGAAATAATTGAAATCTAGAGATCGCAGGTCGTATATAGTATATCGCATGTCGAAAAAAAAGACATACGAACTGCAAAATTGGATAGATGTCTTATTAAAAACAGCAGCAGTATTAGTATATCGAGACTAGAAGGTTTTACGATATACGATATACGATCTGCGATATACGGAGGTTACAATGGCTTTCAAGATCGATGTGGAGCAGTGCGCGGGTTGCGGAGTTTGTGAGAGCACGTGCAAGAGCACGGCTATCAGCCTGGATGGGGACAAGTATAAGATCGACGCTTCAACCTGCACGGACTGCGGTGATTGTTCCGAGGCATGCCCGGTGGGATGCATAAGCGGCACAAAGAAATAGTTTCTGTTGTCAGGTTTCATTCGCAGGTCCCGCCGAGGCGGGGCTTTTTTTGAGAACCGCGACCGGGGAATAAATGTCGAAAGAAAATATAGATCTTTCAAATCTGCCCGCTCATGTTGCTGTGATAATGGACGGCAACGGCAGGTGGGCGCAGAAGAGAAAGCTCCCGAGGATATTCGGCCACCGGGCCGCGATAAAATCGGTGCGCGAGATCGTTGAGACCTGCGCGAAGCTGAAGTTAGGCGTGCTCACGCTCTACGCCTTTTCCACTGAAAACTGGACGAGGCCGAGGCCTGAAGTGAGCGCCCTGATGCATCTTCTCAAGGCGTATCTCGAGAAAGAGCTCAAGACCATGATGGAAAACGACATCAGGCTCACCTGCATAGGCGATATTTCCAAATTGCCTGAGGGTTCGCGCAACGAGCTTAAGAGCGTTATGGCCGCCACCTCCGGGAACAGGGGCATGATACTTAACCTGGCCCTGAACTACGGCGGAAGGCACGATATCGTGCAGGCCGTCAACAAGATAATTAAAAAGGGCGTAAAGGAAATAGACGAAGAGACGTTTGGCAGATACCTCTACACCGAGGGGCTTCCCGACCCCGACCTCCTGATAAGGACCTCGGGCGAGATGCGGATATCGAATTTCCTGTTATGGCAGTGCGCGTACACCGAGTTCTATATAACTGAAACGCTATGGCCGGATTTCCGCGAGAAGGACCTGTACGCCGCGATAGCGGATTACCAGAAAAGAGAAAGACGGTTTGGAGGAGTGAAACAATCGTAGGTCGTATATCGGATGTCGTATGTCGAAAAGTCTTTACGCTGTAAACGATATGCGAAATACGATCTGCGATATACGAAATTTATGCTACTACCCCGTTTGATCACAGCTATTATCGGAGTTCCCGTCGTGCTTCTCGCAATCTACTGGGGGGGCATACCGTTCTTTATCCTCATGGCGGGAGTTGTGTTCCTTGCCACAAACGAATATTTTTATCTCGCAAAGACCGGCGGGTACGCGTCCCAGCCGATCGTAGGCCTTGTGACGGGGATGGTGGTGTTCCTGTCCATTTTCCTCAACTCGACTTCATTCGGCGTCAAGATGGTTAACAACGGCACCCCTCTTATCATAAGCATAGCGTTCATCCCGATTTTCGCAAGAGAGATCCTTAAGATAAACAGGCAGAAGGT
>CAZSIW010000287.1:0-3585 GCA_964606755.1 uncultured Elusimicrobiales bacterium
CAGCGTTTTGATAACGGCCCGGCCCCCAATAGCGGTTCCGGTAGCCATCGCCATACCGCATATCAGCATGACCCATATCGGGACATTCACGCTCTGGAACGATGCGCTGCCGAAAAAACCACCCGTGAAAAGAAGGAGCGTTATCACACCCATGACTTTTTGCGCGTCGTTCTGCCCGTGCATCAACGACATAAGTGATGAGGTCAACACCTGGACAATTGAATATGTTTTCTGGACCTTAACGGGTTTCATCCTTTCGGCTATAAAAAAATTTATCTTTAGCACGAGCATACCTATTATCAAGCCTAAAAATGGAGATATGAGAAGCGCCAGAAATATTTTGGTCAAGCCCGCTACTACCACGACGTTAAACCCGTATATCGAAACAGCCGCTCCTATAAGCCCGCCTATCAAAGCATGAGAGCCCGACACGGGCAGGCCCTTAAGGACCGTGTAAATTTCCCAGATGATAGCCGCGAGCATAGCGGCAAGAATAATGTAGGCGCCGTTATGCCCGTTTATTATTGACGGATTAACGATACCGCCGCCAATGGTCTTCGCCACTTTTGTGCTTAACAGGGCGCCTGCGAAGTTCAACACAGCCGACAGCATTATAGCCGTGGAAGGCCTCAACACCCTGGTCGATATCGCTGTTGCCACGGCGTTGGCGGTGTCATGCCAGCCGTTGCAGAAATCAAACATAAGAGCAACCGCGATAACGATCCAAATAAAAATCGGTATATGAAAAATCATCAGTTGCATTATTGTCCTGGCACTAGCTGTATTTAAATATAATGCTTTCGACGTTCATCGCTGTTTCGTTGCATTTGTCCAGCGAGCGTTCAATCTCTTCGATGATTTCCTTGAACTTTAACACATACAGCGGGTCCTTGCCGTCTTTAAAAAGGCTCGCCAGTATCTGATGGTACTGCTTATCACCCTCTTCTTCATAATTCTTGATATCTTTGCATATATCCAGAACGTTCCTGTTAAGTTTTTCTCCTGAGATCGCCCTGATAGCTTTTGAGGTTTCCTTGCAGGCAAGGTTAAGCACGTTTGTCAGCTTAACCACGTCCGGCATCATCTCGGTCACGTTGTACAGTGATATCCTTCTTGCCGCCGCATCCATAAAATCTATGATATCATCGAGCGTCGATATAAGCTCGTGGATGTCTTCCCTGTCGTAGTTGACTATGAAAGTGCCCTCGAGCCAGTTTATGGCCTCATGGGTTATCGCGTCGCTCTCGTGCTCAATATCCTTCATCTTCTTTTCCCATTCCGGAAGCTTTGAGAGGTCAAACGCGTTCATGAACCGCGCGAACTCCGCGGACGCCTTCTCCAAAACGTCGGCGTATCTTTTCATGTAAGTTTCGAACTCGTTTTCCCTGCAGAAAAATTTTTTGAACACTTGTTTCCTCCGGAAACAGAGACTAGAGATCAGAGATTAGAGGTTAGAGTAAAGCCTTTATTCTCTAATCTCTTTTCTCTATTTCTGCCGTTCTTATTCCCATTCTATCGTCGCGGGGGGTTTCTGCGAGATGTCGTAGGCAACCCGGTTTATTCCGCGCACTTCGTTTATTATCCTGCTCGAGATCTTGCCCAGAACGTCGTAAGGTATTTTTGCCCAGTCGGCTGTCATGGCGTCTTCGGACTCAACTATTCTTAAAACAGCCGCATTCTCATAAGTCCTTGAGTCACCCATGACACCCACGGTCTTGACCGGCAGCAACACCGCGAACGCCTGCCAGAGTTTTTCATAAAGGCCGGCGGCCCTGATCTCCTGCTCCACTATATAATCCGCTCTCTTTAAAAGATCGGCTTTTTCACGGGTTACATCACCCAATATCCTTACCGCGAGCCCGGGGCCGGGGAATGGATGCCGCGTCAATATTTCAGACGGTATGCCGAGCTCCTTTCCGAGCGCCCTAACCTCGTCCTTAAAAAGGAATTTCAGCGGTTCAACGAGTTTGAGCTTCATCCTGTCAGGCAGACCGCCCACGTTGTGATGACTTTTTATTACGGCCGAAGGGCCCTTGACGGAAACACTTTCTATCACATCGGGATAAAGCGTCCCCTGCACAAGAAAATCTATGCTCTTAAGCCTTTTTGCCGTGTCGTCAAAAACAGCTATGAACTCATGGCCGATGATCTTTCTTTTTTTCTCGGGGTCCGAAACACCGGCAAGTTTACCAAGGAACCTGTTGCTTGCATCCGCGATTATCAGGTTTTTCTTGAACGTTTTTCCGAATACCTTTTTGACCCTCTCTTTCTCGCCGTAACGCAGAACGCCGTTGTCAACGAAAATACAGGTCAGTTGTTTGCCAATCGCCTTGTGCACCAGGACGGCCGCGACGGAGGAATCAACACCGCCCGACAGAGCGCAGAGCACCTTTTTGTTGCCTACCTGGTTCTTTATCCGCCTTATCTCCTCGGCTATGAAGGAATGCATCGTCCAGTTGGCCTTCGCGCCGCACACGCCAAAAATAAAGTTCTTGAGGATCGTTGTCCCCTGCACGGTGTGCTTGACCTCGGGATGGAACTGCACGCCGTAGATATGGCGTTTTTTATCAGCTATCGCGGCAAACGGCGAGTTGGAGGTTACGGCTATTTTGGAGAAACCCTCTGGCATCTTTGAAAGACTGTCGCCGTGGCTCATCCAGACCACGGGGTTGGTGATGTTGCCGAAAAGCGATTTTTTTGATTTTACTTTAAGGTGGGCAAGCCCGTATTCGCGTTTTTTGGAACGCCTTACCTTTCCGCCGAAATGTTCGGCTATCAGCTGCATGCCGTAGCAGATACCGAGCACGGGAACGCCGAGCTCCCAAATGCGACTGTCGGGCCACGGCGCGTCTTTTTCATAGACGCTGGAAGGCCCGCCGGAAAGTATCACACCCTTGATGTTCTCTAAAGACCCGAAGCTCTCGAGTTTTTTGTTCCCAGGCTGTATCTCGCAATAAACCTTAGTCTCTCGTATCCTTCTTGCAATAAGCTGCGTGTACTGCGACCCGAAATCTAATATCAATATCATTTATTGTTATTTCCTTCCTCTATCAGCGAATGATGTATGCTGTTAGAATCCCTTTCAAAGTTTTATAGGTTTCAGGTGCCGGGTGTCAGGTTACAGGAACTTAAACACCTGAAACCTATTAACCCGAAACCTGTCACCTGTTTCTCAGAATTTCACCGAATATTTTTCGTGCTTTCCGTCTATTATGTTCTTGCCAAACTCAAAACCGCGCTTAACCGCTTCTTTCTCTGTTTTGCACAGCTCATCGGACACAAAATTATATTCCCAGGACTTTTCACCCTTGTGCTTGAACAGTATTATCCGATAAGTCCATCGCGAGAGCTCTTTGACTGGAACAGGAACGACCTCTATCTCGAATTTCTCATAATACATGAAGTTCGGATCTTTGATCTGCTTTATCGCCTTAATCGCTGCCTTTTTCTTGACCATTTTCCTCACACGCTATGGGATGGCTGCGAATTGTTTTACAACTTCCCGATTTCTCCCCGGTTTACCCCGGGGGCGGATGAACCTGTATGAAATTGACCAGTCCTCTTTTCACCGATTGGTCGGAACAA
>CAZSIW010000288.1:0-3576 GCA_964606755.1 uncultured Elusimicrobiales bacterium
CCGCTGAGGAAGGGGTTCTCAAATCCGCCCCGCGCGAAGAGTTCAAGGACGCAAAAACCAAGTTCAGCACATACTATGAGACCTCCGAAAAGATAAAGATCGCGCCGTCGCACAGGCTGCTGGCTGTTCAGCGCGGCACGAAGGAAGAAGTGCTCACCTGGAAGATCGTTGTGGACGAGCTGCACATCACAAACCAGATAAAATCAATGATCATAAAGAACCCCAACTGTCTCTTTAGAAAAGAGATAGAGGAGGCGGCAGAGGATAGTTACAGCCGCCTGATGGAGATATCGATAGCGGCCGAGGTGTTCGTCGCCGCGATAAAGCGCGCGGAG
The DNA here is from genome assembly GCA_964606755.1 of uncultured Elusimicrobiales bacterium. Lineage (GTDB taxonomy): Bacteria > Elusimicrobiota > Endomicrobiia > Endomicrobiales > CAZSIW01 > CAZSIW01. The sequence continues at coordinate 336 of CAZSIW010000288.1, forward strand.
ACCGAGGCCATTGACGTGTTCTCGAAGAACCTCCGGAACCTGCTTCTAGCTGCGCCGGCCGGGCCCAGGATAACGATCGGCATAGACCCGGGTTTCAGGACGGGATGCAAGGTCTCTGTCGTGGACGAGAAGGGCGATTTCAAGGAGTTCGCGGCCATTTACCAGAACCCGCCGGAAAGAGACACTGTCGGCGCGGAGGCCGTGCTCATGGACCTCATAGAAGAGTACGAGCCGGAACTCATAGTGATCGGCAACGGCACCGCCTCCAAGGAGACGCTTTCCTTCGTTAAGGACCTTTTGAAAAAACACAAGCGCGAGAACATAAGCTGCCTTTGCGTGAGCGAGGCCGGAGCGTCCGTTTACTCCGCCTCCGAGAACGCCGGTAAGGAGTTCCCGGACCTCGATGTCACTGTCAGAGGCGCCATCAGCATCGCGAGGCGCACCCAGGACCCTCTCGCCGAGCTCGTTAAGATAGATCCGAAGGCCATAGGCGTCGGTCAGTACCAGCACGATGTCAACCAGCGCGACCTCAAAAAATCGCTCGACCTCACGGTCGAATCCTGCGTGAACTATGTCGGCGTTGATCTCAACACAGCTTCCGTAGAGCTTTTGTCTTACGTTTCCGGCATTGGCAGGATGGCGGCCGAGAATGTCGTGAAATACAGGAGCGATAACGGGCTTTTCAAGAACAGGCAGGAGCTCAAGAAGGTTTCCCGGCTCACCGATAAGGCGTTTGAGCAGTGCGCGGGGTTTTTGAGGATAAGGAAGTCGGACAACCTTTTAGACAACTCCTCCATCCATCCCGAAGCCTATCCGATAGTCGAAAAAATGGCGCGGGACAAGGATCTGACGGTAGACAAGCTCATAGGCAACGCCGCTCTCGTTGACTCGATACCGCTCGACAAATACGTTACTGAAACGATAGGCCTGCTGACGCTCAAGGATATCGCCACCGAGCTCAAGAAACCAGGCAGGGACCCGCGCCAGGAGTTCAAGGGCGTGGAGTTCTCCACAAAGATCAACGAACTCGAGGATCTCTCAGAGGGTATGGTCATAACAGGGGTCGTCACCAACGTTACGAACTTCGGCGTGTTCGTAGATGTTGGCGTGCACCAGGACGGGCTTATACACATTTCAAACCTCGCGGACTCTTTCATAAAAAACCCGTACGAGGTAGTTTCGGTAGGAGACACCCTGCAGGTAGAGGTGCTCGAAGTAGACACCGAGCTCAACAGGATAGCGATGAAGCGCATATCAGGTGGCAGAGCGCCTGATTCCAAGCGCGGCACGGGCGGGAAAAAAGCCGGCAGCGGCGGCCCGAGGCGCGAACGCAACACGGACAGCGGGTTTAACATAGGATCGTATCTTGAAAGCTCATACAAGCCGCCCAAATAAGTTCAAGGGTGTTGTTGGGAAACACAAAAGCTCTTTGTTTGTAACAGTAAACAAAGTAAAGATGATGTCTTTGGCAAAAAAAGAAGGAAATAAGCCCGTCAAAGTCGGCAAGCCGGTTTTTAAGGGCGGTTTGAGCAAAGCCAACAGGGTAAGATGCGCAAACTGCTCGATGTGCGGCGGCTGCGGCTTCTTTTGGCGGAAGTGACTGAATAAATCGTTTGAAAACATATCAATTAAAGATGTATAATGGGCTCTGTCGATAACGAAATAACTGCAGATGAGGGGCGGTTCGAATGGAAAAACAGAAGGCTGAACAACTTGAGAGAGTAAGTTCGCCGGAGCTGGACAAGGTGCTCGGTCTGCCGTTCAAGGTTCTCGATGACGGTTTCGTGAGGGTTGTCGACTACATGGGCGGCGACACCTCGATAGTGCAGGCCGCGAGGGTCTCCTACGGCAAGGGCACCAAGAGCATTACCGATGACAGGACATTGCTTCGTTACCTTATAAGGAACAGGCACACCAGCCCTTTCGAGATGTGCGAGATAAAGCTGCACGTGCGCGTGCCCATGGACTGTTGGCGGCAGTGGATACGCCACAGAACGGCCAACGTCAATGAGTATTCTACAAGGTATTCCATAGCCATAGAATCAGCCTACAAGACCGAGCCGGACGGCTGGCGCAAACAGGCGCTGAAGAACAGGCAGGGAAGCGAAGGTTTTTTCGACGAAAAAACGGGCGCCGAGCTTTCGAAAAAAGAGAGCGAGCTGCAGAAGGCCTGCTTTGACGAATATAACAGAAAGATAGAGATGGGCGTGGCAAGGGAACAGGCGAGGAAAGACTTGCCGCTTTCAACCTACACCGAGGCGTACTGGAAAATAGACCTCGGCAACCTGCTCCATTTTCTTGAGTTGAGGATGGAGTCAAAGGCGCAGTACGAAATAAGGATGTACGCGGATGTCATCTGCGATGAGGTTTTGAAGAGGTGGGCGCCCTTCTCGTGGGAAGCTTTCAGGGATTACAGGCTTGAAACCATATCGCTCTCAAAGACGGACGAGAAAATGATCGCGGCCATAGTAAAGAACGATCCATCGGAGATAGACAGTCTCGCGAAGTCCATGGGTTACCTGCAGGAAAAAGACGGCCAGGTCAGAAAAAGCCGCGAGTGCCTCGAGTTAGAGGAAAAGCTCGCCCGGCTCAACTTGAAGTCGCCCTTTAAAAATTAAGCGATTACTGAAATAGCGAAGGGGCATATTACTAAATATGTCCCTTTGTTTTTGTAGATACGGTCTTCGATGTTAGCAGTTACTATCTGCGACATACGACCTGCGATATACGGAAGTCAAATGAGCATTTTCGAGATAATAATGTTGTTGTGTTTCGGCGCGGCGTGGCCGTTCTCAATATATAAGTCATACGCGTCAAGGGCGAATTCCGGAAAGAGCATCATGTTCCTGTGGATAGTCCTGATGGGTTATTTCGCGGGGATCATTCATAAGCTAAAGTACAGCTATGACGGCGTGATATACCTCTACATATTAAACTCGGTGATGGTGTTGACTGACATGCTGATATATTACAGGAACGCGAAGCTGCAGAGAATAGGGAACAGGGAATAAGGAAAAGGTAACTTCTTATGGATATGGCGATTTTTAATTTTATCACAGTCACAATGAAAAACGGTTTTTTCGACGCGGTAATGCCTGTGTTTTCCAATATCATTTATTGGAGGATCCCGCTGGCCGTGTTCGCTGTTTTGCTCGCATTATTTGGGAAGAGAAAAGGGGTAACGACGATTATTGTCTGCATACGGGCTGTCGGGCTTACGGACTCCGTGTGCGGGAACATA
>CAZSIW010000289.1:0-3572 GCA_964606755.1 uncultured Elusimicrobiales bacterium
GGTGGTGTGGCTGAAAAAGACCTGGCTGTATTCGGTCTGAATGAGCCCGCGGGCGCGAAGCAAGTGTACGCACGCCTGCTTCAGGAAACAGCGGTACCCGATCTTAATACTTCTCCGGGGCTGGATGCAATGGAAAATGCGGCCGGCTCAAGTGATCTGGAGGACGCACAGGCCGAACAGGATTTTATCTTAGATTCTGTGACGGGCCAGGACAGTCGGGGAAAAAGCTCCGGTTTGATGAGAATATCCGCGATAGAGCAGCCCTTGAACAATCCGGATTTTAAATCCGCAAAGTACAAAGATATAGAAAACAAGTTCCCGGGCATAACGAGGTATATCCGGACCGCTAATAAGCTTGATAAAAAGTATTCCAAATATTACTCTGTAAGCGTGGAAAAACTTATTTCGCAAATATACATGAAGGGTTTGCTACCTGAAGAACACCTGAAAGCGTTGATAAACGACAAAGAGCACGGGTTAAAACATATGCTTAATACGGTGGATCTCGCCCTCAGGCTTGTGTCGTTCGAGCCAAGGGTGAAGCGCCGTACAATAAATATAGATGCTGTCGCGTTTGGCGCCTTCTTGCACGATATATACGCGCCCGTGAACAGGCAGGAACATTATACAAAAGGCTACGAATTATCAAAGAGAATCCTTACAGACCTGGGTTATCCGGAAGCGTTTGCGGAGATCGTGGCTAATACCGTTTTGCATCATGACGACACGAAATTCGATAAAGATTCGTACCACGAGGCGCTGGTTCGTGACGCGGATACGCTGTTAAGGACCGTTGATGTGGAACGGATAGTCAACATCAACGAACATTTCAAGAGACAATTTTTTAGAAGCGATATTCCGCTTGAGAAACGTTTCCATATTCTAATCTCTAAGGAAGATGCCGAAGCGCCTGAAAACGACGCCCTTCAGTTCCTTTTGATAAACATTACTACGGACCTCGATCCCAATGGATACTCGACCGCGGCCGCTTCAAAGTTTATCAACACATTCAAAATGCGCCAATTTAACATGTTGAGAATACTTTATTACGCAGTACTTGCCAAAGCGGACGCCTCGAAAGTCAAAGAAGTTATGGAAAAAATATCCAAAATGTATGATTATTATAAGGACAAAGGCGGCAACGGCGATGAAGGAGCGGGTCTCAAAGTTATAGTGCCGCAAAACCTGAGGCAGGTGACCGGGTTGGCAAATACGGGAAAATCAGCTTTCGCGATCGCATTGAGGATCTTGTTCCCTGAATTTTTGAGCTCCTTTTTTGGGGGTGAGAAATACATCTTCGCCCACAACTACAAAGCAGGAGGATTATCTATAGTTGCGTGGGGCAGTCTTACCGGTATGTTCGCGGGAGTGTTTGCTTTCGCGTCTATCGTTACTTTCGCGCCGTATTTTTGCTACAGTGTGCCTATGGTGTCATTGCTGCTCTCGGCAGTCGTGGGCACGGTTGCCGGGGTGCTGGGGAACCTGATTTCTCATGCGATAATTGACTGGCACTATATAAATGCGTCGGGGCTTGCGGATGCGATAAAAGAATTCGGGGCCGCTTCGATCGATTCGAAAGGACAGGTGCATACGAACGTGTACATAATGGAGAAACTGCCCGAGGGATTAAATTGGGGGTGGAAGAACCTCGGCATCAGCGTTGAGGGCAAACGGGTTTGGGCAAGCACAACCGAGGGCGCGCTGGTGCTGTGCGCGGACGGCGTGAACGCCAAGGAACTTGAAAATATGCTTGATAATACAATAATATCTAAAGACAGGGAGTCAGGCAGTAAAGTGCTTGGGAACAGGTTCAAAGAGCTGTTGAAATCAGCTAAAGTAGACCTTAAAACCAGCGGTTTCGAGCCTGGTTTTGTGATAGATCACGGTCTCGCGGGCACAAAAGCGGGTTATAACCCTGAAGGCAGTATGGTCGTGAGCCCGGACGCGGTCAGGGAGTATGGACTTGAAAGCCTGATGGCGGTCAAAAATTCCGATGCCGTCGCGATGTGCAGAAGTGTATACATAAATCTGGACAATGTCAGGAAGTTCGATGATTTTAAAGGAGTTCTTGACACATTCGCCAAGTCGACAGCGGCTGGGCAGGGACAGATGATAGTTGACCCCGATGTGTTCAAAGGAATGAGCGATAAGCAGGTGAAGGCTATAACACGTCTGGCAAAAGAGGGTGGTGTAAATATTTGCGCGAATTTGACGAACTTCGCATCCAGCGAGATCGAGGCCGAAACCAAATATCTAAGATCGAAAGGGTTTGGCGGCTATCTAATTAATGTGAATTCCAAAGCGGTTATGTATGACTTTATGGCTAACGCCTATTCAGAGGCTGATACCATCAGGTTCGATACCCCTGAACAGTTTAAGGATGCCATGGCGTCCACAAGGTCTGACGCTAAGTGCAGGATACTATATATGAGCGACCTGATGGGGTTGTTGAAGAGCAGAGATATATTGGAAAGCGTTTCAATCAGCGAAGTTTTAAAGACCACTATCTTAAGCATGTACAGCTCCAGGGTCATAAATGAAAAATACGTTGAAGATGCGGCCTATTCTATGGAAAAGAGCAAACTGCCGCGGAAAACCAGCGCGGAACTGGAGACATTGATCAAAACGGTTGAAAATGGCAGTTCGATCGATGAGATAAGGGAAAAAATGGGGATAAAGGATAAGGCCGGCGCGATCAATCTATATCTTGCTAAAATGACAGTCGAGCTGGAAGACAGAGCTGAGCTTGAAAAGATGCAAAGAGCATATCTTAAAGCGATAGCAAAATCAATGCTTATTTGTAACGAGCTTGAGGCCGTATCAGAAAACGAAAAAAGCAGTATCGGTGAAGACTACATAAGCGGCAAGTACCGGATCGCCAGTTTTGAACAGGAAAAAATGATGGGTGACACTCTTTATAAATTTCAGTTGGATGAGAGCTTGACAGCTGAAAAAAATGCTATTATTAATGATGTCGCCAGCGATTATAACTTAAAACAGATCTCAGGGCAAAAGGCACCGGTCATATTCAGCTCAAAATCACTGAAAGACATCATGGAAGCCGCCTGATCGAAAGATCAAACTGGAAAAAATGATAAATCTTCTTGTTTTGCAGTACAGGATGTTCAGGAACAGGTTTTTATCGCTTTCTTTCTGGGGGGAAGCAAAGACCGCGTTCTTTTCGCTGATCGGGCTTTTCTTTTTGGCCTTTATATACCTGGCGGCGTACAGGCTTATAGCTTATCTCAATTCTGTAGAGATGATTGGCCCCCTGCTCGTCAATAAACTGATAGCGCTTGTTTTCCTGACATCCTTTTCGATGGTAGTGTTTTCAGCCCTCATTACATCGTTCAACACGATATTCCTGAGCAAAGACCTCTTCTGGCTGATGACTACGCCGCTCTCCATTAGAAAACTCCTTGCGTTTAAAACTCTCTCGACCTCGTTCTATTCCTCCTGGATGGTCATGGTCGCCCTGTTCCCGCTTCTGGTGGCGCTTGGTCAGGTAAAACACGCCGGACTGAGCTTTTATCCGGCGGCAATAATGCTTTTGGTCCCGTTTTTTATACTCG
>CAZSIW010000290.1:0-1987 GCA_964606755.1 uncultured Elusimicrobiales bacterium
AAGCCGAAGACCTCATAAAGTCCGCGATATCAAAGATAGAGTTCAAACCTGCCGAGGAGTTATCGAGGTTTATCACAGCAGCTTTCCCTGGTGTAAAACTCGCCGAAGAGATAACACTGTCAGATCTATCTATAAAGTTTAAAGCTCAGTCCGAACACAGGGCACTAGATATATCTGCAAGATATAAAAATGCCTATGCTACTCTTGAGGTCTTTGAACAACAGAAGCTCCTGGACGGGTGGAACGACCTTAACGACTCAGAAAAGAGTACGCTCCTTGATGACATCGAAAAGACGGACTGGAAGGAGCTTGCCGAACTGGATAAGGGCAAGGAGAAGAAAGCTGTTATACCTTCGGAGTTTGTACCGGCAGAACCTCTAAATGAGCGCAGAGATATCGCTGGGAAAAAAGGTGAAGAAATATTGTCGTGGGGCGCTGAGGATAACAAGACAAAGTTTAGCGGTCTGATTGCAGGCGGAGGTAACGGTTCCGGGATGAAGTTTGACCATCCAAAAGGGATGTATATAGCGGCCCCGCTGAGCAATGAAACGCTTTATATGTCGAAAGTGCATAAGATGCAGGCCGCGGCGCTTGCCTACGGACACACCAAGATGTATCCGCTGGTGATGATGCTGAGCGACGCCACTTACGATGAGACGATTGCTTATTTCATGCAGATCCCGGAATGGCCACAGATCAAAGACAGGGTAATATTCGCCAAACAGAAGACGCTGCCGGAACTTGATGAATCTACCGGAAAGGCTTTCCTGAAAAGCAGGGGACACATCGATCTGTCTGGCGCGGGGCACGGCGATGCGCTGGATTACATCCTCAACAGGAACGAGCACGTAAAAGGCATGGTGTGGTCCGACGAGGCAAATGGGTTCGTAGAGCGGGAAGTCGTGCCGTGGTTGAATGATTTCGGCGTGGAATATAACCAGTACCTTGACGTTGACAACCAGCTGGTGCCGGTAGCAGACAAATATTTGTTGGGCGAGCATGCGCTCAGCCGAAACCCGGCAGAAGAAAAAGAAGGAAGAGCGCACATATCCATGGCCATGGTGCCGAAAGAAGGCAACCTGAGAATGGCCAACGTAGTGGTTATTAACGGCAAAAAAGAATCTATTGATTATCCTGATTCTTCAGACGAAATGAAAAAACGCTGCCTGTTCGGTGATCCGGCAATACGCGTGGTTACCCTGGACAGCCTCGATGGTGCAGAACCTATCAAGTGGTCGCTCGTTAGGAATAAGACCGCAATAGATAAGAACGGCAAAGAGCTTAAGGTTTACAAATTCGAGCGGTCAAGCAATAACAAGAAACGCTATGGGATCGAACTGGCGTACGCAAACAAAGACGCTTTCGCGCCCATAAAATATCGCGATCAGGATTCCGCTGTCAGCACCCCTTCGACAGCCAAAGTGCTGGTCTCCGATCGCTGGAAAAAGGCCGTAACAAACGCTTTCAACAACACGCTGTCCATTCCGGATTCCGTGGTGCTGGAGCTGCCCTGGGACACGGATTATCTGAGCCCAGTGCAACTAAAAGAAAAACTTCTTTCGCTTTCCTTCCCATCGTACGCGAAGGACGACGCGCATATATTGATATCTAAAACTTCAAATGGTAAATGGGTGATCTCCGGTAGTCTTGTGAACCCCGTGAGTTCCGGAATAGGTCTTGAACTTAAGGGCTGGGCAACGTGGCTTGTAATAGTAAAACAGTATCTTAAGTTTTTTACTTCACTGTTCGCACGACCCGATCTTGCGAATACAGCTGCAATTGAACAAAAATATTATAAAAATTTTGAATACGCTCAACAAACACTAAAACAGAATAATGAAGGCATTTATAATAAATTTAAAGAAAAAACAGAGATAATCACACGTGATGGGCGAACAGAAATTGTTTACAGGAAATCATTCTTTAAGAAGCCTTCGATTCTTGAAATACCTGCTGGTATGGATAATGATGAAACGTATTTTGCGTT
>CAZSIW010000290.1:1997-3570 GCA_964606755.1 uncultured Elusimicrobiales bacterium
TATGACAACCGCCTGGAGGTTGCCGCACCGCCATGATGGAGTTTTTACATCAGGATTATGATTTAAGGCTTAATCAGGATATAAGGTTCCTCACGTCTTTCCATAAGTTCCATATTCGTGACAGAGTGTTCAATAAAATATTTGATGTAGATACAAAACAAGGCCAGTTGATAGATTTACTTAAAGAAAAAATATCATCCGGCAACAGGACTTTCAGAGGTTGGTCGTGCGGGGCAGCTACGGGTGTCGAATTGAGGACGATGGTCTGGATGCTGAAGGGCGCTCTCATATCCATAGGTGAAGATCCCAAAAAATGGAAACTTGAGTTTTGCGGAACTGACAGCACGGCAAAGGTTTTGGAGATTGCCAGAGCTCATAAAGGTCCGGATTACAGGCTTCTTGGCAACGGCGAAAGAGAGGCTGTTTTTACCGATATGAGCGGAGCTTCAGTAAAATATTCAATGCTTGACCATGTGTGGTTTAAAGATGTTAAAACCTGGTGCGACTGGCAGAAAAAACTAGGCGGGTTCGATTGGATAACACAACTGGCAACACCATGGGAAAGAGATTGTGGAGCGCAGATAGAAAGCACGGTTAATAAAGGTGGTATATTTGCGCATCATGACATAGTATTTGTCAAAAAGAACGGTGTATTTGAGGATATCACAAATAATACGCCGTATGATTCGTCAGTACAGGGAAATGTTACCAACCAGGAAATTTATGAGCATACAAACATAGAATACATTAGAAGGCAGATGCCGGCGGAGTACGGCGATTTAAATAAATATTTTAACAGTAAAATGAAGATAAAGACTTACGATGACAGGACTGAGTTGAGATACAAAAAAAATATATTTTTCAAATCCGAAACAATCGTAATACCCGCTGATATGCCCAATGAAGAGGCGTTCTTTACCGTTAAATTCGTATTGAACGGAAGGTACAATATCAGGATCGGTGAAGATGTGCACTACAATACGTCGTTCTATAAACCTACGGTAAGAAAATCTGTGTACGAAAAGCTTATTGATTTTGGGACCAAACAGGGTTTGCTGGTTGATATTATAAAGAAAAAAGCTGCGGCAGGAGACAGGAAGTTTAGAGGTTGGTCGTGCGGAGCCGCTACTGGAACTGAACTGCGTACAATGATATGGGTTTTAAAGCAAGCTCTTTCTGCTGCCGGGGAAAATGCCTCAGAGTGGGATATTGAAATGGTAGGAACGGATAATACAAAGGCAATTTTGGAAACAGCCATGAATTACAGCGGACCCGACTATATGATCAATGAGACAACCGGTGAGAGACAACCGGTATATCCTGATATAAGCGGAGTTAAAATAAAGTACTACATGGTAGATCACACGTATCTTCCGGATGTGAAAAAATGGAGTGCATGGCAGAGCAAACAGGGAGGGTTTGACTGGATAATGCAGATAGCAACACCCTGGGAAATGGATTGCAGTAAGGCGATAGAAAGCACTGTTAAAGAAGGTGAATTTTTCGCCCATCATGATAATCTATATATAAAGAGATCAGGTGTTTTTATTCAAACGTCAAGAAGAGATGAGCT
>CAZSIW010000291.1:0-3552 GCA_964606755.1 uncultured Elusimicrobiales bacterium
TTTTTACAGATCCTGCACCCTTTCCCACCGCACATAGTGCACTGTACGTCTATTTCAGCGGAGGGTTCCGTGAACTGGAAGTGTGAAGGCCTGAACCTCGTGCTGCAGCCTTCGCCGAAATATCTTTTGACGAAATAGGTCAATGTCCCTTTGAGGTCGCCAAAAGTGATATTTTCATCAATCGCAAGCCCTTCTACCTGATGGAACATGGCGGAATGCGTAGCGTCAGTGGCTTCGTTCCTGAAAACCCTTCCTGGGGCTATTATACGCAAAGGTGGTTTTTGTTTTTCCATGACATGCACCTGGCAGGGAGAGGTGTGCGTCCGCAGGAGCCTTTTTCCATCCACAAGATAGAAAGTGTCCTGGGAGTCACGTGCGGGGTGGTCTTTGGGGATGTTGAGGGCTTCGAAATTGTACCACTCTGTCTCAATTTCGGGCCCCTCAACCTTATTGTAGCCTATTGACTCAAATATTTCCGAGATATCTTTGAGTGTCTGCTCGAGAGGGTGTACGTGTCCTGTCTCGAACGGGAACGGCGGAAGAGTCGTATCAAAAGATTGTTTTTGAATTTCTTCGGATATTTTTGCTTTTCTCAGTGTTTCGAGCTTAGACTCAAAAAGCGAAGAAAGCTCTTCCTTCAGGGCGTTAGTCTTCTCACCGGCCACTTTTCTCTGTTCCTGCGGAAGCTCGGAGATAGACCTTAAGACCGTTGTTATGACGCCTTTCCTGCCGATGTACTCAACTTTCAGGTCGCCAACAGTCTTTTCGTCTTCAGCCCTGTTTATTTTACCAAGCGCTTCTTCCCTGATGGATTCGATGTCGACTGACATTCAAAATATCCGGTCACTTTGTCTTGATATTCGCTTTCGATAATTCGGCGAGCTGTTTGAACGCAACTGCGTCGTTTATGGCAAGCTCGGACAGCATCTTCCTGTCGATGCTGATATTCGCGTTCTTCAGGCCGGAAATAAATTTGCTGTAGGACATGCCGTGTTCTCTGACCGCGGCGTTGAGTCTTACTATCCATACGCTCCTGAAATTACCTTTACGGTCTTTTCTGTCTACGTACGCGTGCCTGAGAGACTTCTCGATCTGTTGTATGGTAATACGCCAGCGATTATTTTTGTTCTTGAAATAACCCTTTGACATTCTGAAGAATTTTTTCTTTCTCTGACGTGTATAAACGCTACTTTTTACTCTCATGATATACTCCCCTTATGTAATATACTACCCTTATGCGTATGGTATACAGGCCTTTACTATTCTGCCTTCGGTACGGGTTAGATATCTCTGCTTCCTGAGCTTTCTTCCTTTGTTCGCCGGCATACCGGTCAAAAGATGCCTCATTCCGCCCGGCTTGAACTTTACTTTACCTTTTTTTGTCACAATAAAGCGTTTCTTTGCTCCGCTGTGTGATCTGATTTTTGGCATTTGTTTCCTCCGCTCCGCCTCGCTTATTGAGGCTTCTGTTGTATTTTTGGTGTTTCTGTTTTTTCAACGGCGGGTGTATTCGCCTTTTCCTCTGCTTTCTTCTCGGCGGTATTCTCCGCCTTCTTAGCGGGTTTCGCCTGCAGCTGCACCTTTTTCGGAATAAAACTCATCATCAGGCGGTTGCCCATCTGGAAGGGTCTTCCCTCAAGCTCGCCGGAATCGGTCAGTATAGACCTGATTCTTTTTGCAAGGACATCGCCGAGATCTTTGTGCGTGTTCTCTCTTCCTTTGAACATGATCGTGAACCTTACTTTATCGTTTTTCTCCAGGAATTCTTTCGCATGATTCATCTTTACCATCAGGTCGTGCTCGCCTATGTTTGGCCTCATCCTGATCTCTTTTAGATGTCCGCCTTTCTGTTTTTTCTTAGAGTCTCTCGCTTTCTTGTCCTGCTCGTAAAGAAGCTTTGAATAATCAGCGATCTTACATACAGGAGGAGTTGCCGTCGGAGCTATCTCGACAAGATCCATTCCTCTTTCCTGTGACAGGGCCATCGCTTCCTGCAGTGTTTTAACCCCTAACTGGGTGCCGTCATGATCAATCAATCTTACCTGAGGTACACGGATCTGATAATTAATTCGCATATTTCTTGCTTTACTCCTCCTTGAAAATATTTTGCAATTATGCCGCGTCAAATTGACGGGTTTTATAAGCAAAGTTTCGTTCTAATAAAAAAAGAACAGCATAATAATGCCGTCCCATGTCTTAAAAGGTATTAATCTTTTTTAACCTTTTCCTGATCCACTAGCGGACAGTGAAGGTGAGCCGGGAGGCTTCTTAGCATAGTGTTTTTATATCAAAACTGGAGCTTGTTGTCAATATCTCTTCTGCGTATTTTGTCAGTCATTCTGGCAATAAAATCTTCCACCGCTACCTGTCCGTAGTCTTTCCCGTCCCGGGTCCTGACGGTGATATTACCGTTCTCTTTTTCCTTGTCGCCCACGATAACGAAAACGGCTTCTTTTTTAAGGGTGGCTTCCCGAATCTTGAATCCCAGCTTTTCGTTCCGGTCATCGAATTCTGCCCTTATTCCTGCCTCAACGAGCTTCTTGAGCACCTGCCTTGCGTATTCATCCTGCTTTTCAGATATATTCATTATCTTTACCTGCACAGGCGCGAGCCAGAGCGGAAATTCGCCGGCATAATGCTCTATTAATATCCCAAAAAACCTTTCCAGTGAGCCCAGCAGAGCCCTGTGAATCATGTAGGGGCGGGCCTTCTTCCCCGACTGGTCTACGTAGGTCAAGTCGAAACGTTCGGGTTCATTGAAATCGAACTGTATAGTGGAGCACTGCCATTCGCGGTTCAGCGCATCTTTTATCTTTATGTCTATCTTCGGGCCGTAGAACGCCCCTCCGCCTTCGTCTATGGAACAAACGAGGCCCTCCGCCTTCACCGCCGCTTCAAGGGCTTTGGTGGCGTCCTGCCATAGCGCGGGGTCTCCAACGGAGTTTTCCTTTGGCTTAGTAGCTACATATATGTTATATTCCTTGAAACCGAAAGAAGTCAGCATATCAAGGCAGAATCTTAATACCCTTCTTATCTCATCCGACATCTGTTCCGGCGCGCAGATAATGTGGGCGTCATCCTGGGTAAACCCTCTCACCCTCATAAGGCCGTGAAGAACGCCGCTTTTTTCATAGCGGTAAACCGTGCCCAGTTCCGCCCATCTCAGGGGCAGGTCGCGGTAAGAGTAGAGCGAATTTTTATACATCATCAAATGGAACGGGCAGTTCATGGGTTTTGCGTAAAACTCCTGGCCGTCCACGTCCATCGGGGAGTACATGTTTTCCTTGTAGAAACCCAGATGTCCGCTTGTTTCCCAGAGAAGACCTCTTCCTATATGGGGGGTATAAACTATCTCATACCCGTTGGCAAGATGCTGCCTTCGCCAGAAATCTTCGATCTCGAGGCGTATTCTGGCGCCCTTCGGGTGCCAGAGCACGAGACCCGGGCCCACTTGCTCGTTCATGGAAAAAAGATCAAGGTCTTTGCCAAGCTTCCTATGGTCGCGTTTCTTGGCCTCTTCGAGCCTGTTGAGATATTCCTCCAGTTCTTCCT
>CAZSIW010000292.1:0-3540 GCA_964606755.1 uncultured Elusimicrobiales bacterium
CACTATTGATGTTACCGCAGAAACAAAGATCATAAAAGACGGGAAAGAGGTTACTCTTTCCAACATAGCCCCCGGCGACAAGGTAAAAATAAAACTCGAGAGCGATAAGGAAACAGCTAAGATCATCACGGTGACGGACGGTCAAAAACCGGTCAAAAACTAGCGTGGCGCCTGCTGGTGGAACTGAACGCTCGCGCCTTGAGCACTTTCTCTAAAGAACGTCAGCTTCATCGTTACGCAGGCCCAACCGTCAACTGATACGCGAAGTACATGAATAAAGTATTCGGGCCGCTGATATCTCTGCCTGCCGAAAAAAGGATATGGCTCTCTTCATTAATATTAATCGTAGCTCCAAGGTTGGCCCCGGTTTCGCTGGCCTCATTTTCTGTTCCTCCGGCCTCATTTTCATTGCCGGCTGAGAAATTAAATATTTCTACACCGATCGACAGTTCTTTAGAAATGTCCCGCTGTATTACTCCTCCTGTCTGCCAATAATTTTTGTTGCCTGCGCCAGTGTTATTATACCAGAAACCACCCCCCCCAAATGCCGTCCATGGCCCCCAGCTTTTTTGAAGCCAGACAGGAAGAAAGACTTTCATACGGCCCTCGCCAAGCTCTTGAGAACTGTTACCCGTAGGAAAAACCACGCGAGGATAAATTGTAATCTGAGGACAGAAATTTGTTTCATGAACAAAACGATGCTTAACCGCGAGTTCCGTATCTCCGAGTCCATACTGCATAGAGTTTTCGGGCAGGCTGGCATAAGCCAAAGGAACAACAACATTGAGATGCCAGTCAGTCAGCATTCCGTAATTTATATCAAATTGAGGAACCGTGCCTGTTGTACCTTCGTTGCTGCGATTGTACTGCGAAGCGAAATATAATTCCCAATGCCCGCGTTCCAAAGGTTCCGGATCATCCGTAACGAATGGCGGGCCGGCCCATGCATTCAGAATAAACGAGAATAGCATAGCTGCAAACATCCCGATAAAACATGACATAAATCTAATTCGAGAACCTTTTCCCGTCATATTTATTTTATTTCCAGTTGTATAACTTGAATTTATTCTGCTTTCGAAAAGATTATATACTTTTCACGTGTCTAACACAAGGCAAAAACTGATGCCCTCGACAAGGTTGTAATAGATTAAAACTAAAAAAAACCACTCGTCCGAGGAATCCCGCAGGAGCGGTTTGCTTACAATTATATTCACCTATATGTTTTGTTTTTTATTAAAAATGGAAGCTATCGTGGTGAGAATCATCCGTGTATAATAAAACACCGGCTTGATCAGGAGCATGAAGAATATAGCGCCGGCCAAACTGCTTATAATCGCTACAAGTAGATTTTTGATCAATTTACTCATATCTTAGAGCTTCAATAGGTGAGAGGAGCGATGCCTTTCGCGCCGGCCAGAAACCGAACACTATTCCAACTACCGCAGAGAATGTAAATGCCAGGATTATTGCCTGCGGGGTCACGATAGCCGCCCAGCCGGCAAACTTGGACAGGAAAAGCGAGATCGATGTCCCAAGCAATATACCTGCTATCCCGCCAAGAGTAGACAGAACCGCAGACTCTATAAGGAATTGGCTCAAAACCGCCTTTCGCGGAGCGCCTACGGCTTTTCTAAGACCGATTTCCCTTGTGCGCTCGCTGACAGAGACTAGCATAATGTTCATGATCCCTATTCCGCCCACTAGAAGCGAAATTGCGGCGACTATACCAAGAAGCAATGTAAAAGTCTGTGTCGTGCCGGACAACGCGTTTTGTATATCGGCCATGTTCCGGATATCGAAATCATCATCTTTATAATCGGGCAGATGATGGCGCTTGCGCATCAGAATACGCAGATCGGACATTACACCGTCTATGCTGTCGCCCGATTCGCACTCGATGTTTATGAGGCTCAGATAGATTGTGCCGAACACCTTCTTCATGCCGGTCATTAGCGGGATAAGCACCATGTCGTCCTGATCCTGAAAACCTGTTGATCCCTTCATGGGCAGAACACCTATAACTTTGAAATTAACATGATTGATCTTTATGACCTTATCAACCGGGTCATCTTTGCCGAAAAGCGTGGTAACAACTGTCTGACCTAATAGTACGACATTTGACAAACGGCTATCTTCGAGATCTGAATACATCCGGCCGTAATAGGGTTTGGCGTTGTGTATATCCGAATATGAAGCCGGCGCACTTATAACCCTGGTATTCGCGTTTTTATCGCCAAAAACAACCTGGGCGCTGCCATTGAGGTTGCCTTCAACATGCTTAACATGAGATATGGCTTGTATAGCTTTGAGATCCTCCATCCGCAGGCGGCTTACAGAGCCGGCGGCGCTACGCACGCCTCCGAACATAGGGCCTGAGGGGCGCATCATCAGAAGATTTGAACCGAGGCTGGCTATTCTTGCCTCTATCGCCTTCTGAGCCCCTTTCCCGACCGCAAGCATCGCAATGACTGAGGCTACGCCTATCAGGATGCCGAGCATAGAGAGGGCGCTTCTAACCTTATTAGACGCCATAGCCCTTACGGCTGAGGCGCCGTATTCCCGGAACTGCGCAAGTTTCGTTACAAACGCGTGCTTATGAACCGCCTGTATCTGCTCTTCCTCGCTTGACACGTCGGGCCTGAATTTTTCGCTTTTCAGGAACATTTTGCTTAGTGCTGATTGTCCCGCAGAAGAGTCATTGCGCCTTTTCTGCACATTTTTCTCATCGGAAACTATCTGGCCGTCTTTGAGATGGAATATCCTTTTTGCGTGAGCGGCTATATCCGGCTCGTGAGTCACCATTATTACCGTGATTCCGTTGTCGTTCAGTTGTTTAATATGCTCAAGTATATCTTCAGACTGGTCCGAAGCGAGATTCCCCGTAGGTTCATCGGCAAACAGTATTTTCGGATGATTGACCAGCGCGCGCGCTATGGCAACTCGCTGCTGCTGGCCTCCTGAAAGCTCGTTAGGCTTGTGGTCCAGCCTGTCAGCAAGGCCGACGCTCGCGAGCATCTCCTCCGACCGCTCCACCCTTCCGGGCGCTCCCGCGTATATCATGGGAAGCATTACGTTATCCCTGGCTGAGGTGCGCGCAAGCAGGTTAAACATCTGAAAAATGAAACCTATAGTCTTTGAACGGATGGCCGCGCCTTCATCGTCCGTTAGCCTGGAAACATCGAGTCCGGACAGCTTATAGGTGCCGGAGGTGGGCCGGTCAAGCAACCCCAGTATCTGCATCAGCGTGGATTTGCCCGAACCGGACGGGCCCATGATGGCGACGAACTCGCCCTCTTCGATCTTTAGGGTTATCCCTTTTAAAATCTTAAGTTCTTCGCTGTTAAGCCAGTATGATTTTGTGATGTTGTTGATCTCGATAATTGCCACTATTACACTCCAAAATCAAAGATCAACAACTCTAACAGTATTTTTGAGTTTTGATTTTTGATATTTGATTTTTGTTATCTTCCGCCAGGCCTGCCACCGCCGCCCTGGCCGCCGCCCGATCCTGACGGTCTGCTGCCGCCGAATGCCAGTGGG
>CAZSIW010000293.1:0-3513 GCA_964606755.1 uncultured Elusimicrobiales bacterium
CGCAAACCATCCTTTGTAATTCTATCCCTGTTGGTTTTCCTTGTGTATTTTTCAACGTCTTCTCTGGGGGTCACGCCCGTAAGCATCTCGACTTATACAGCGTTCACGAGTTTCTCCGGGGCAGGTACTGTAAGCCTGAACGTGACGCTCGTCAACATAAACCCCAACGTGCTTACTCCCTCGACTTCCATTTGGTGGGCCCCGACCGATATAACTCTGGGCAATACCCAATGGATGAGGGCACAAGTGTTTGCTGTAGTAGAGTCCACTATAACGGCGGCGGCAGGTGCCATACAAATTTATACCGACAACACAAATGGCAGCGCGAATCCGCGGTATGTCGGTGTATCAACCAATTCGGCTCCCGGTCTCGTGGGTTACCAGGCAGGTGTCCCTTACATCTCATCCATTACTTTATCCATGTGTTGGCGCATAATGGATTCCACAACGATCCCGCCGGCGGCAAATCTCACTATTAATCAAGGTGCTCCCGGTTATCCCAGCAGGCTTTGGTCTTCCGCGGAAGGTAATTCCTACCCTTGTTTTTTATGGATGACCGATAAATCCCAATGGGGCGGCGCTCAGGAAACGGATTATTCCATAATAAAGGAAGGCCTGAGAGGTATCCAGGCAGCTGAATCTACATGGGCATCGGGATGCGCTTCGCCCGATGCGGTATATTTTGGAGCAAATTTTACTTCAGCACTGACACCGGCAACTTATCAAACGACTACTTTGACATTTGAGGCTTTTACTGAATAATTATAAATCCAGGGTAAGAAAAATGGCTATAAAGAAAATTGGTATATTTGTAATATTCATGCTTTTTACAAAGTTTGCGTTTGCAGGTATAACAATTACGCCTGTTAGGGTTGAGGCGCCGTTACCCCCGGGTGGATCGTATTTAGGTAAATATACTGTCAGAAACGACTATGATGTCCCGATAAAAGTCAATGTATCCGCGCGCGACTGGTTTGTTCTGCCTGAAAACAGGGGAATAAAAATAGATGACTGGCTCGTGCTCTCTCCCCGCGAGATAAGCCTTAAGCCCGGAGAAAGCGGATACGTGGATTACAGTGTTACCATTTCAACGAAATCCGTGGGCGCTCTGGTAGGCATGGTCTCTTTTGTGCCGGTGCTGGAAAAAGATCAGGGGTTTACGCTGATGGTCAGCGCAGGTATTTTTATACCGGTCAAGGGGACTGAAAAAATAGACTGGAGTTTTTCGGATGTAAAAGTTGCTTCGGACCGTGGTAAGCTCCAGGTGAGCGCGCTCGTGAAAAACAGTGGTAACATTTATCTGCGCCCGGAAGGCAGTGTAACGATAAGATCAGGCAAGAAAGCGGTTCAGGAGATAAAGTTGCCCGAAGGAAGGCCTGTTTACCCGGGCAGGTCGCGCGAAGTGATCGGATCATCAGACGCCATATTTAAGCTGGAAGAAGGCAGTTATAAAGCTTCTATCAGCATAGAATGTTATGGTCAGAAAAAAATGAAAGAGTTGAAATTTATAGTGGATAAAGCGGGCAACGTGATCGTTGCCGCGTGAAACGGGGTAGAGCGCCAAATTGATGAAAAAATTGCTTGTTTCGAGCATCTTGTGTTTATTGGTTTTAGGCGGACGGTCTGCGGCATCGAACGTCGGCAAAGAAATCTACGGTATATACGGAACCAACTCCAGCGGGATAAAACTTGACGTAAGGAATGTCCCGGGAGAACAGAGCGGCTCCGACCCGGACGGCGGATGCCTTGTTAACTGGGGTTATTGCGAGATATTTGAAGGCGGAAAGAGCGGAGCCTGGCCGAAGGACGAAAGCCTGCCGGGTTTCAAAGATACGACAGCCTTCCCCGAAGGGGACAGCGGGTGTGTGCGTGCCCGGGTGTTTTCCGTTTTAGATGATGCTCATAAGCACAGTTTTCCTGAAGTGCTTCGCTCAGGCGGGTGGTACGTGCAGTTCGGTTACAGCCGCGAGAAGAAGTTCGGGATGTACGGCGCCAACAAGAATAAGAAAGTGCCGACTGTAATGACGCAGTACAAAGGCGGAACCCTTAATTTCGCCGTCAAGACGTCTACCGATATCGCTGTAAGGATAGAGTGGGGAAAGGACATGTTCCCGTTCTTTTATTTCGATGAAAAACGGCTCAACGCCGATCTGAAAGTTCCGCTTGACAACAAGTGGTATAAAGTGTCCGTGCCAATATCCTGTTTTGTGGATCTGAATCTTTCTTCTGTAACGGTGCCGGCGGGTTTCAACGTAATATACAAGAAGACGCGCGGCATGTGGTGGGTATCCGGCGTTTACTGGAAGAAACCCTCGGGCGAAGAGGCGAAAGAGGCGGTTGTAACAAGGATAAGCGACAATATGGTAGTGTCCCGTGTCCCTGAAGCCAGTATAAGCAAAAAAACCATAGAAGAGCCTGCAATGAAAAACATCCGCAGGAAATGGAGAAACAAATTAGTTTTTGGTCTGGGATTTGTTTTGTTGCTGTATATAGTTGTCAAAATTGCTAAACGGAAAAAGTGAGCATGAACGCTAAAACCGGTTTAATCCTTTTATTTTTTACATTGTTTCTTTCCTCGGCGCCGGTTTTCGGCCAGGTAGGCAATATAGGCAATAACGTGTATGGACTATACAGTGAAACCTATTCAGGGATTATTTTCGATACCCGAAACTCTACCAGCGACGGAACAAACTTCACAAATCCCGATGGCGGTACGTTTAACCCTGAAGGGAACGGATTCAATATACAGGTCTGTACCGGCAACACCGGGTACTGGCAGGTGTGTTTGGATACCTGGCAATGGAATTCAAGCCTTTATCCGGATACTCCCTGGTGGGTAGGTGGTGGCACCAATACTTCTAATGTTCATGCTCCGAAAAATATATATCCAGCTGAGCCGTTCTGGCAGCCATTCGGCTGGGCAAGTAATTATTACTATGTGGTGCAAATACAGCCAAATGATCCGTTCTGGGACACAACACTCCTTCGAGACGTGACAATCCCAACTGAAGGAGACCATTGTGTCAGAGTAGATTATGGATTCTGGTATGACACTTATTCTTATACGCAAGCAAATCGACTGCGAACAAATGCTTATACAGGCTGGAATATACAATTCGGTTCCCCAACCGCTGTTGCGACGGACATGAGCGCTTATAATAACGGCACGGTGGAATTTGACATCAAGATGACTACTGACATATATTTTGGAATACAATGTTCCACCGGTTCCTACCCCTATGTTGCTAGCTCCAGTGTAAGTCTCAACCTGGGTTTAGCAGCGGTTCCTTTAACCCCATCGCCGCCGTTGGGCACATATCATCCAGGATTTGGAACTGGTGGTTGGACGCATGTTTCACTTCCTATTTCATCATTCGGTTTAGATCTTACTTCTATAACTGTGCCGGCAAGGTTTGATCTCGCGCTACACGAGTATGGTATATTCTGGGTAGATAATGTGGTATGGAAAAAAGCGAGCGTCGGCTCCGGCTCGCTTGGTATCATGTTAAAAAA
>CAZSIW010000294.1:0-3492 GCA_964606755.1 uncultured Elusimicrobiales bacterium
CTCCACTGCTGATTGAACGACAGACTGATCGTTGTCTTTAAGTAGATAGATAATCACAGGAACAGCATCTTTTGCAGCAGGGCCCATATTGCCGAGCGCTACTGCGGTATCTGAACGGACTTTCGGATCTGCATTCTTTAGCTTTTTTATCAGCGAATCTATATTTGCGTTATCCTGCGCGTAAATTCCTTGTGGCGCCATGAACTGCGAGAAAGACTTCGGTAGATAACCCGAAAATATCGAGCTGACTATGGGAAGTATCATTACTAGAGCCATGGCTTTTGCACGTGTGGATATGCTGATTTTTCCTGTATTTGTCCTGGTCAGACTGTATTTATATGCTTTTCCTTTTCCTGTGGCTTCAACTTTTAGGTAGCCCTGATCGATCAATCCTTTCAGGTCCCCGCGCGCTGTGGGCTTCGGGTTGGCCGCCAAACGCTCGAAACGCATCTTGCCGGCAAGCGTCCTATAGGCATTAAGATAATCATTTAACGTAAAATTACCTTGTTTTTTAAGAAGGTTTTGAAGATCGGCAGACCTCTCGATCATGTGTTTTGCATCAGCCGGACTCTTGCCAGGCGAAAACGGCCTGCCAGGAGTATTGCCTGAACCGTTAACTACTTGGGAAAGTTGGCTTAAAACTTCATCGATTTGAGTGATGACGGAATCGGTCTCTGTAATTACCTGGGAACAATCAGCTATTCTCTGCTTCAGATTATCCAGCAGGAAAACTATAGTTGTTTCGGAGGGAAAGGCAACTCCTTCACGTCTGGCACTGATCAATTCCATTTCCCATTTTATTTTTTGTTCACTGAGATCCGCTTTCTTCTTATTTAATTGACTTAATTGTTTCTCCTCTTTTATTCTGGCTTTACTTAGAGTGTTGATAAGCGCAGTTGCCGCTTCGGACTTATTAGGAATATCCGATGCAATTAACTTGTCTGCATCTCCTAATGTTACACCAAGGTTAAAATAACTTCTAGCCACAAAAAAGCGTATGAGGCCAATAAGGGCCATTACGTTACCAATAACTACTAAAACGAGACCAACAGTTGGCGGGATCCCTGTATGTTGCCCTACGGTTTCCGCCATTGCAGGCTGTGCAGCAAAAAGCGAGAACAGTGTGAACCCTGCCGTAAGGAACATCGCTTTAAAACCTTTACCCAAACCGCGCTGTGGCACGATCAATGCGGTTGAAATGAACTTGCGGAGCGACTGGCCTAGGAGAGTGTCTCCATTGGTTTGTGCCGCAGGCCTGTTGAAGAATGTTTGAGTAAGCCCGATTATTTCATTATGGTCAAGCTTTGTGCGCTCAAGAGCTTCATGAAGTATGTATTCATTAACCAGATTACTTGCCCCTGTTGCTTTCTCCTGCTCCAGCAAGTAGTTTATAACATCAACCGCTAGCGCGCTTTCTGAGCCTAGGAAATATTTCTCTTTGCCAAAGACTTTTGATGTGAACCACTGGAACGATATTTCAGGGTTACGGAGCGCATTGATCGCTGTTTCTATTTCATTGTCCGCTACACCTTTTGCTTTGAGCGCACTACGCAAATCCTGCTCGCGTTCAAGTATTTGAACAGACCGTTCTTTGGCGACATTCACCACGCCACCATTCCTGTCACGCACTGCATCACTGCCCCGTGCAATATCAGCACGTATCTGCGCTTCCTCTGCTTGAGATAGGCCAGTACTGATGTTTCCTTTTAAACCATTAACAACTTTTTTTCCTATAGCTCCTGCGCCGGAACCTACCGCGATTCCGGCAAGAACGAATAATACAACAACCCAATTCCTGAAACTTAAATCCAGATCAACTCCTTTATCAAAATTATGTTCGTATATCTGTTTAGAAAGATCTATTATCTTTTGCTCAAGTTTACCAGAATCTTGCTCAATTGATTTATCTAGATCTAATCCAGCTGTGGAAATGCTAACGTATTGTTTGATATATTTATATAGCTCTTTTACATCTTCGTTATTGGATTTCACATAGTCAAATACTTTCTCCATTTTTAAATTAGATAAATAAGCATCTATGTCAGCGGCCACCTGCTGTGCTGTCTTATATTCATCCGATGTTTCCGGTTGCGGCCCAGGTTCCACCTGCTCAACGTGACCATCACTGAGGAATATCTTTTCGATCCTTTCTATTTTATCGAATGAAATACTCTTTGCAGTCCGAGCACTTTTGTCCCAGTTTTCTGCATCTTCCCTGAGTCCATTGTTATTGTTATATGCATTCATAATACTTGGCAAAACATCATTTAACATGTAAGATTCTGTTGCCCATATTGTCGCTGACGAAACGTTTTCAGTTCCTTTTGCAACCGAGGCGCTGCTCCGCAAGGTGAGTGGGTAAATCGATTCCATTATCTGCCTGTTTGCAATTATAGTTGCTGTGTTTGCCGTCCCTTCATCTCTTTTCACCGTTCCTTTCTCATCGTGAATAAGCTCAATAAGATTTGGAATGCTTATTAATTCATTAAAGGCTTTAGTAAGCTGTTCTATCATGGTAAGATGATCATCAATTGAATTGATTTTATATTTCGCTAAGACATCATTTATCACTTTATAATGGTTAGTTTCTTGTCCAAAACTTGGCGCATTAATATCGTAAATCTGGTAAGGATCAGCTCTCATTAATGTTAGCTGCGGATATATCTGAAAGAGCTTCTTAAAAAGTGATGAAGCGCGCCATCCGGCATCTTCGTTGTAGTCACTGTGGTAAATATTATGATATTCTATTTGTTTTCCGGGTCCTAAATCTTGATGACCAGGTTCTGAATACCACTCGCCACTAAATTCATTCTGATAGGGATCAGTTTTCATTTCACCCCAACTTTGCTCAAGCAGTGCTTTTATTTCTTTTAGCCTCCTCGTTATATCGACATATGGTTTTGCAGCCGAAACCCCTTCAAGAGGTATTGACTGGATAAACTGCGGTATTTCTTTTGTACTTACTTTGGCTTGAATTTCTTTTGTAAAACCCAAATTATATGCTTGAAAAATATCCATAGTCAGGTCATTGATACTAGTGAGATAGTCAGTCCAAGGGTCAAGATGGATCCCGGAAGCTTCAGCCTGTTTTTCCAACTCAACACGATAAGAAATGGCAATCGGAAATTTCCTATTGTGTTCTTCATTATTTCCTATAACACCAGAGACCAACCCACCTACAACGGCTCCAATCAGTATCCATGGCAAGAAACCAGATCTGTTACGAACCTTTGTGGATCTTGGGGTATATGATCTTTGATGAGAATTCGCTACTTCTCGAATAGCTTCTCCGATTTTATTGAATATAGTCCCGACAACATATATTCCAGCCAACATGCCGACCATATATACAATTTGCATCAAATCTGAACCTGATGAAGAACTGGCTGTAAGCAAAACAACTGACGAAATAAGCCCTAGCGATTTAAGCATAGTCCCAGCGAAGCTAGCAAACCCTGAGCGAGATGGTGTAGTGTTCAATTTATCGGAATG
>CAZSIW010000295.1:0-3481 GCA_964606755.1 uncultured Elusimicrobiales bacterium
GGATAAGCTAAAGCTTAAACCCGCTAAAGTAAAAGATATCGAAACCACTGCCATAGCAAAACTAAAGAAAATGGCAGCAAATCTTGATGATTAGTACCCTTTTGATCTAAAAAATAACACGTTTTACCCCTTTGACAAACCCCTTGACAAAGGGGTTTGTGCTGTCTATACTATTAATGGGAACCGGAATTGAGAATTATACTTCTTGTTTGGGTGCCATGAAAAAGAAAATGTCAGCTATTATCGCTGTCCTTTTTGTAACTGAAATGCTCCTTCTCAGTTCAGTTTCCATTGCTTTGGGTTCAGGTTCCGGAACTACATCAGGAGATTTCCTCAAAATTAATCCTGATCCGGAAGTGACGGCAATGGGTGAAGGAGCAACCGGTCTCTATTCCGACCTGCCTACAGGTATGCTGAGCAATCCCGCTTCCCTTATGGGTGTTACAAGAGCAAAAGTGACGCTGGATGACGTAGTGTATTTTCAGGGCATGAATTCCTACTATACAGGGTTCGTTCTTCCTTTAAATTACGGGAATTTTGGTTGTGGGGTCAATTATTTCAGTTATGGGGCAATAGACGGTTATACGACCGATCTTCAAAAAATATCTCTACCCGACAGCTATGACATGGCTGTTGTTTTCGGTTATGCCATACCGATCAGGACCACTCTCCCGGTGCTAAAACAGTATGGGTCAGTGGGGGTGAACGTAAAGGTAGTAAGAAGCCAGCTGGTAGATTATTCAGCCGAGTGCATTGCGGCGGATTTCGGCGGTATTTATAACGTGCCGTTTATCGATGGTTTGACCTTTGGTATGGCTTACAAAAATGTCGGGTCGGGATTAAAATATGTTACTGAAACAAGTAACCTGCCGACTTCGCTTGATATGGGTTTTGCCTATACAGACTATGCGAAGAATAATCTTTCTGTTGTGCTGGATGCGGACATGCCTGACCAGGGTCCCCAGAGTTTTTCGGTAGGCATGAGTATAACCCCCGTCTATTTTGTTACATTAAGAGCCGGCTGGAAAATGACCCAGGATTCACTCATGTCAGGGATTAGGGCTGGTTTTGGGCTTAAGTTCGGTTCCTTCAACCTGGATTATGCCTTTTCATCTGCCCAGGACCTCGGTCTGGTAAACTATTTGAGCGCGAGCTTCGCGGTAGGCAGTATCTTCAAACCCGAAGAAGCTTTCAACTATTATCTTGAAGAACATTTTAAGACAGCTATCGATTACTACTACCAGCATGATTATGTGCTGGCCAAACAGGAGTTCGAAACGATCCTGGCAGCATACCCGGAGCACGAGCTTTCGATCAAATACCTATCAAAAGTCAATGATATTCTCGCTGCAAGCAAACGTAGAGAAGAAGACAATATAAACAAAATCATTAAGCAAGCGAACCGCGCGTTCGCAAAAAAGGACTACATCTTTGCGCAGAAGTTATACAGCAGCGTCCTGCAGCTGGATGATGAAAACCTAAAAGCTAAAGAAGGGCTCAGGAACATCCAGGATGTGGTAAAAGATATTCAGACAGATAAGGTAAGGCACGAGAACGCAAAACGCATCGAGGAGATGTGGATTATCGGGGAAAGATATTTCAAGAATGGCAATTTTGTGGCCGCCAAGGATAAATTCAAAGAAATACTTGCCATCGATCCGCAGCATCCTGAAGTTAACGAATACATGACGGAGATAGACAACCAGATCAGAAAGACCGATGCTCTTGAAGTGAACAAGATGTATGACAAGGGCACGGAGTTCTATCTGAAAGGCAACTTCGATGAGGCGATAAAGTATTTCGAAGCGGTACTGTTGTCTGCTCCTCAGCGCATGGATGCGAAGGATTTTATAGATAAATGCAAGGATAAGATAAAAATGCACGAGGAGAAGGTAAAAGCGGAACAGATAGCCCTCGATCAAAGCAGCAAGAAGAAAGAGATATCAGATGCATACACCACGGCTGAAAAGCTGTACGAGAAGAGCAAGTTTGAGCCTGCTCTGGAAGCGTTCATAAAAGCCAAGGAGATAGCCGATAAATATAAATTTACCGATTACCTGGATAAGATCGAGAACTATGTGTCCATGACAAAGGCGGCTTTATCCGAGACCTACTACAAAGACGGGTTCAATTTCTTCCAGAAAAACAGGTTCGATGAGGCGGTCAGCGCGTACAGGGCCGCTCTTAAGTATGACCCGGACAACGCTTCCGCGAAGGTTGAGCTTGAGCGTATATCCAACGAGCTGGCGCAGAAATATTACGAGCGCGGTATGACGAGTTTCAGCGAGGGCGATATGGACAAAGCCAAAAAGGAGTTCGAGAAATCGTTGTCATATGATCCGAAAATGAAAGAGTCGCAGAGAGCCCTGGAAAGAATAAAATAGGCAGAGATTTTATGAAAAACCTAATTTATGCACTATTGCTCCTGACTTTAATAACACCCTGTGCATTGGCTGGGGAGTGGCTGGAGTCCAGCGGCGGGGTCGAGATCGTTGTCGATCTGTTCGGTTTCGGCGGATCGACCGCACCTTATGCGACAAGCTCTTTCAACGATGATCTGGACTCGGCATACAGCTTGTTCGCCACGACCTGCGCTTATAACGGCTACGGCGCTCCTGGTTCAAATGATGTGGCTGAGGGTTTTGAGCCGTGTGTTAACAATCCTCCCTATGTAACGCTCGATCAGAGTTTGACAAATCTTGTCACTGACTATATAACTCCGACTTTCCTATGGAACTATTTCGATTATTATTCAAACCAGCAGGACGGTTTTAAGCTTGACATATCCACTTCCCAGGATTTTGCGACTATATTTATGACCTCGGGGGATTCTACATCAGCCAACTCTTATTGGAACACAGCTAATGCCTCTACCTTTGTTCCACAAGGCATATGTTTCTGGCGTGTAAAGGCAAGGGACAACCCGTTCGATGAATGGAGCGCTTATTCCTCAACCTTTACATTGACGATCGACACGACGCCTCCGCAGAACGTTCAGATCAATACGTTGACACAAGCCGTCAGTTCAATGTCTGTCAGTATGTCCGGCACTGACCTGTTAAATATGTGGTTCCGGATACAGTACTCCACTTCACCGAATTTCGAGACCGCTATTTCAACTGTTTCAGCGTGGATATACGGCGCCTCGAGCGGCACGGCTACGAGCGTAACTTCACTTGTTCCGAACACTACATATTGGTTCGAGGTACAGGCAAAAGACTCATTGTATGATGTGCCCGGCAGTTCCCAGGCAGAACATATATCTGCCTGGTCGACAACACAGTACGCAAAAGCTACGTACCCGGACGGGTTAAACGTTTCCTGGGGTGTGGTTACCAGCTCATCCGCACAGGTAAATTTTGCGCCGCTTTACGGTGTGCAGAACTCGCCGAATACGACTTATTATATTCAGGTATGCACAACCCCGGATTTTCTATCGCCTGTTTCAAGCAACGTTATCAATGGCGCCGGTTTATCGTCC
>CAZSIW010000296.1:0-3477 GCA_964606755.1 uncultured Elusimicrobiales bacterium
CATAGCGTTTGTCGCGGCCGCTCTAATAAGAAGTTTCGTTATAGAGGGTATTTATCCGGCCTCCGAGTCTATGGAGCCGACACTGGTAAAGGATAAGTACTACCTGCTTGAAAAAGCAAGGTACATGTTCAGTGATCCGAAGCGGGGAGACATCGTGGTATTTCCGTCTCCGGTAAAGAAGAACCATGATCTTGTTAAAAGAGTCATAGCGATAAGCGGCGACACTATAGCCATGATAGATAAGAAAGTATATTTGAACGGCAGTGAGCTCAAAGAAACATATGTTCAGTATACAAGGCCGGACGAAATATTGCAGGGCGATATTATGCCGCCGTTAGGCGTGCCCGAAGGAAAAGTTTTTGTGATGGGCGATAACAGGGACGTCTCGGGTGACAGCCGTGATTGGATAGACGAGGCAACCGGGCAGCATATGTATTTTGTTGATGTGAAAAAGATAAAGGGAAAGATATTGGAGCTATTCTAAAATGCTGAAGCCATCGCTGGGAGAGTTCAAGGAACTTTCAAAGCAGTCAAATATAGTGCCCGTCTATAGCGAGATACTCGCAGATACGGAGACACCGGTCTCGACTTTCATGCGGTTGTGCAAGGACGAGCCGTATTCATACCTTCTTGAAAGCGTTGAGGGCGGAGAGAGATGGGGGAGATATTCGTTCATATCATGGGCTCCCAAATATATCTTCCAGAGCAAGAACAACGATTACTGTCTTTTTGAGCCCGGCTCAAAACAGAACTGGAAGAAAAGCAGCGACCCCTACAATGAATTAAAGGCGCTTATGTCCGGTTATAAACCCGCGGAAGCGCCAGGGTTGCCGAGGTTTTTCGGAGGAGCTGTCGGTTACGCGTCGTATGATGTTGTGAGGTTTTTTGAAGACCTTCCGGCCAAGCCGAAGGATACGCTCAAAGTTCCAGACCTTTTTTTTATGCTGACGGATCACATGGTGATCTTTGACCACCTGAAACATTCCGTCAAGATCGTGGTTTGCGCCGACCTGAAAAGACACAGTTCGCCTGAGTCTGCTTATAAAAGGGCCATCGGCGAGATCGAAAAAATAACAGGCCGGCTAAAAAAGCCGCTTAAATCGAAGAAAGCAGGACATCTGAGGCATTACGACATCACGGCTAACCTCCCTGAAGGCGGTTATGAAAAGAATGTCGAAAAAATGAAGCGGCACATAAGGGCCGGGGATATCATTCAGGGTGTGCCTTCGATGAGGTTCAGCAGGAAGACCGACGCTTCCCCGTTCGATATATACAGGAGCCTCAGGCTAATCAACCCGTCGCCATATATGTATTTCATAAAACATCCGGATGTGCAGATCATAGGATCGTCTCCCGAAGTTCTGGTAAGAAAAGAAGATTCACTGGCGGAGACCAGGCCTATTGCCGGTAGCTGCCCGCGCGGCAGGGATGAAGCGCATGAGTCGCAGCTGGTCAAGAACCTCCTTTCGGACCCGAAAGAGCGTGCCGAGCATATCATGCTTGTTGATCTTGCAAGGAACGATCTCGGCAGGGTCTGCAGCCGTGCAACAGTTAAAGTCACGAACCTGATGGAGATCGAAAAGTATTCGCATATCATACACATAGCATCGACAGTCGCTGGAACGCTTAAACCCGGCATGGACAGTTTTGACCTGTTGAGAGCATCGTTTCCGGCGGGCACCGTATCAGGCGCTCCCAAGATAAGAGCGATGGAGATAATAGACGAGCTGGAGCCTGAGGCAAGAGGTGTGTACGCGGGAGCGATAGGTTACTTTTCTTATTCCGGCAATATGGACATGGCAATAGCTATAAGGACCATAGTTTACAAAGACGGCATCGCGTATGGACAGGCAGGCGCTGGAATAGTGGCCGATTCCGTGCCTAAAAAAGAATATATAGAAGTGACGAACAAGGCTCGCGCGCTTTTTGAGGCTATTAATATGGCGGAGAACGGCCTATGATACTGGTTATTGATAATTACGATTCATTCACATACAACATCGTCCAGTATCTTTACGAGTGGGAAGACAACGTTAGAGTTTTCAGGAACGACAAAATAACGATCGGGGAAATTCAGCAATTGAATCCCGACAAAATAATTATTTCTCCAGGCCCCGGTTCCCCGAAAGATGGCGGTGTTTCGATAGACGCGATAAAAACTTTTACAGGCAAGATACCGATTATGGGCGTGTGCCTGGGCCTTCAATGCATCGCCGAGGCTTTCGGAGGAAAAGTGGTAAGGGCGAAGAAGCTCATGCACGGGAAGACCTCAATGATAAAGCATGACGGAAAGAGTATATTCAAGGGACTTTCAAACCCCTTCACGGCTACACGGTACCATTCGTTGATAGCTGAGAACAGATCACTGCCGAAAGTGCTTGAAGTGTCAGCATGGACGGATGAAAAAGAGATAATGGGTTTGAGGCATAAAATATACGAAGTGGAAGGTGTCCAGTTCCATCCCGAATCAATACTGACAGTCGAAGGAAAGAAGCTATTAAGAAACTTCGTAACGAGGAGCCGTAAGAAGTAAGCTGCTGCGTTGTAGATGTTCACTTACAACTTATCACTTACCCTTTACCGCTGATCTAATGATAAAAGACTCTATATCAAAAATAGTGAACAGGGAAAACCTGGGCGACCTGGAAGCCCAGGATGTTATGACGGAGATAATGTCTGGTGAGGCTACGGACGCCCAGATCGGTTCCTTCATGACGGCTCTCAGGATGAAGGGCGAGACTGTAGATGAAATAACCGGTTGCGCAAGAATAATGCGTAAGTTTGCGACACCTATAAGGGTGCACGCCTCTTTGGACCTCGACAGGGACGATGTTAATATCGACAGGGAAACAATAATAGACACATGCGGAACAGGTGGTGATCGAACCGGTACTTTCAATATCTCTACCGCGACAGCTATAGTTATCGCTGCTTGCGGCATTGCGGTCGCAAAACACGGGAACCGCTCGGTTTCGAGCGCCTGCGGCAGCGCGGACGTGCTGGAAGCGCTGGGCGTAAACCTAAATGTCACTCCGGAAAAGGTTGAAGAGTGTATAGCAAAGATCGGCATAGGTTTTTTATTCGCCACTTCTCTTCATGGAGCGATGAAATATGCAATTAATCCCAGGCGTCAGATAGGAATAAGAACAATCTTTAATATACTGGGCCCGCTGACGAACCCGGCCGGGGCTAATACCCAGGTGCTGGGTGTGTACAGCGGCAGTCTGGTAGAAGTTCTGGCTAACGTTCTCAAGAACCTTGGGGCGAAAAATGCCTGGGTCGTGCACGGAGACAACGGGATGGACGAGATATCGATCTCGGGGCCGACATCGGTAGCGGAACTGAAGAACGGCGCGGTCAAGATGTTCAAGGTTAGCCCTGAAGATTTCGGCGTAACTAAAGCGTCCATGAGCGAGATAAAAGGCGGAAACGCTAAGGAAAACGCTGACATAATAACTGGCATACTTTCAGGTAAAG
>CAZSIW010000297.1:0-3447 GCA_964606755.1 uncultured Elusimicrobiales bacterium
GCTTATATCCGTGCTGAATGTGTTCGGGCCTTGCTTCAAACAAAAAAGTTTTAACAAGGTGTTTAAGAAACTCAGGCGAGTCTTGAAGAGCCTCGGGAAGGTCAGGGAATACGATGTTTTTGTGGCCCTGTTGGAAAGCTTTGGCGCCAAACCAGGTATTGACAAGGCATTAACCGGTTCTCTAATCTTAAAGTGCCGCCAAATACGCGCCGTCAGACTGGAAAAGCTCAAACGTACGATGGACAAACTAAGAGAAGCTGGATTGAAAGAGGAGTTCCAGAAATTCTCAAAAAAACCGCTTAAAGACAACACGGAATTCATTATAGACAAACCTTTTGCTGTAAACGCGCGTATCGCTCTGCAGCCAATGGTGGAAAAACTATTGGGATCGCTAAAGGATGCTGTAAAAGACCCGGGGCGGATCGATGAGCTACACGATACTAGAATAATGGCAAAGCCGCTCCGTTACGTCAGCGAAATAAGCGTGCCGTTCTTTCCTGATGGGTTTAAGGCGTGTTATAAAGAGATCAAGGACGTTCTGGAGATAATGGGTGAGATACACGACTTGGACGATGCTTTATTTTTGATAGAAAAATCCGCCAAACACAAAGAAATGGGTTCAGGGGGTTCGGTCCTTGAAGGTGCAATAAAGAACCAGAGAGACGTTCTTTTCCAGAAGCTGCGCGTTGTAAGAAAAAAGCTGGAAGAATCCGGTTTTAAAAAACGTTTTACAGACGTAACGGGGGAAAAGCCATGAAAAATCTATTTTTTTTGCGTCACGCCATAGCTGTGCTAAGAGGTACGGAGGGTTATGATGATGACGACAGGCCACTTACGAAAGAGGGTGTGATCAAGATGAAGAAGGCAGCCAAAGGGATAGCAAGGGTGGCGGATCCTTTTGATGCCATACTTACAAGTCCTTTAAAGCGCGCCCGCGAGACAGCCATGATAGTCGCGCAGGAGATGAAATGCGAGAATAAGGTAGAAGATACAGACCTGCTTTTACCGGGGGCCAGTATCGGACCCATAATTAACAGTCTTGCCAAACATAACGGCAAGAAAAACGTTCTTTTGGTTTGTCACGAACCAGACCTTTCCAATATGGTGGCAGCGCTGACGTCTGTTTCTACCGAAGCCATCGAGTTTAAGAAGGGCGCGCTTTGCAATATAGAAATGAATTCACCGTCCGCAAAAGCTAAAGGCAAGTTGCTATGGCTGCTACAGCCTAAGATATTAAGATCGCTTGCGTAAATATGAGACCGTGTTAGCAAAAAGAGACCAGAGAACCCAAGAAACGGGTATGGTTATGTAATAAAGGGGTACTATAATGGGACGCAATTTTGAAGTAGAGCACAATTTCCCTGGCAAGCTGATAATAGTCGAAGGCATAGATGGATCAGGGAAGTCTACCCAACTAAGGCTTTTGCATGGCTGGCTGAAGAGCCTGAACCACCGCGTGTTTTTTACAGAGTGGAATTCTTCCGCGCTTGTAAATGATGCTATAAAACGCGGGAAAAAGAAAAACCTGCTAACGCCCACCACCTTCAGCATACTTCACGCGACTGATTTTGCCGACAGGCTCGCGCACCTGATAATCCCGCCATTAAAGGCTGGTTCTATAGTCCTTGCGGATCGCTACGTCTACACAGCATTCTCGAGAGACGTTGTACGGGGTGTCAACAGGGAATGGGTGAGGGACCTTTACGGATTCGCGGTCAAGCCAAATCTTTCTTTGTATTTCAAGGTGCCGATAGATGTGTCGCTTAAACGAATACTTGCCGGCAGGATAAAGCTGAAGTTCTACGAAGCCGGCATGGACCTTGAAATGAACGAGGACCCGAAAGAAAGTTTCAGGTTGTTTCAGTCACAGATACTGGAGGAGTATGAAAAGATAGCCGCGGAATACAAGCTCAAAGTGATAGACGCCGAAGAACCGATTAAAAAGCAGCAGGAGAGAATAAGAGGCTTGGTCACGCTTATGCTGAAAGACTATCGTCCAGAGCCTATGCTATAAGACAGATTCCGAGGGTCAGTAAGAATCCTAAACTTTGACCTTGAATATGTATTTACGGAGACATTATGAAAACAACAAGAGCGTTCAACGGAATTAGCCTGCCAAGGGTCGACATGAGCGATCTCACGGGCAAACTCATTGTCATAGAAGGCACCGACGGCGTTGGAAGGACTTCCCAGATAAAAGAACTCAAAGAATGGCTGGAGGTGAACGGCCACGCCGTAATGGTGACGGGCCTCGCCCGTTCGCCGCTCATTGGCAGCGTGATCAAGCAGGCAAAAGACGGGCACAGCCTCAACGTTAACACATTCAGTCTCCTATATCTCGCTGATTTCGCCGATTGCCTCGAGCACGAGATAATTCCAGCGCTGAAAGCCGGGTACATCGTGCTTGCGGACCGTTACATGTATACTGCTTTTGCCCGCTCCATAGTCCGCGGCGCCGACGAAGAATGGATACGCAAATGTTATGGTTTCGCTCTCGCGCCCGAAGCGGTATTTTATCTCAAGATCAGAATAAAAGAACTTGTGCCCAGGGTGGTTAACAGCGAAAATCTCGCCGAGGGGTACTGGATAAGAAACACCGACGAGGTTATGGATTACTGGGAATCGGGAATGGATATGAAGCTTGGTGAAGATTTCTACGGAAGTTTCGTGGCCTACCAGAAAAAGATAATCGCGCAGTTCGACATAATGGCCAAGGAATTTGGTTTCAGGACCATTGACGCGTCAAAAGATTTTAAGAGCGTCCAGCAGAAGCTGAAGGAAGAGATATCTCTGGTACTCGGAGATGTAAACTGAAGAACAATCTAGCCGCCATCGACATCGGTACCAACTCCGTTCATCTTGTAGTTGTGAATTTTGATCCTAAGAACGGCAAGTTCAAAATACTTGACCGCGAAAGGGATGTCGTGCGCCTGGGTTCCGGCTCAAGCGACATGAAATATCTTTCGGCATCGGCCGCCGCGCGGGGACTTGCCGCGCTCAAGCGGTTCAAGAGGATCGCCTCCACGAAGGGCGCGCCGATACGAGCTGTGGCGACCAGCGCCGTCAGGGAAGCGCTCAATAAGAACGAATTCATCGAAAAGGTAAAGCACGAGACAGGCATAGATATAGAGGTCATCTCGGGTTTCGAAGAGGCGCGCCTAATATACCTTGGTGTCCTGCAGGCCCTGCCGGTTTATAAGAAGCGCATACTTTTGATAGATATAGGCGGCGGAAGCACCGAGTTCCTTATCGGTGAAAAAAGAAAGATCAGGTACAGCAACAGCCTTAAGATCGGCGCGGTAAGGCTCACTGAAAGATTTTTCAGTTCACAAAAGTATACGGATAAATCTATCAAAAAATGCAGGAAATATATTGCGGGTGAACTTGCCCCGGTCGTGAGGTCAATAAAAAAGCTCGGGCACGCAGTCGCGGTCGGGACGTCCGGCA
>CAZSIW010000298.1:0-3434 GCA_964606755.1 uncultured Elusimicrobiales bacterium
ACAGCGGGCGCAATTTACACATACATCGTAATTTTGTATACTTTTGTTACTTCTTTGTAGTGGGTTGATTCTAGCACGGTGCAATTGGAGGAAAAATGTCTAAAAGCATAACGAAGAAAAGCCCTCTTAAAATTGCGCACCGGATGGAAATAAAAGGTGCGGAGTTTTATCTTGATCTTGCCGTGAAATCGGTGAATGCTCTTGCCAAAAACTTATTTTATTCTCTCGCCACAAGAGAGATCGAGCACGCAAGAAGAATAGACGATATCTACGAAAGTATAAACGACAACAAGAGCCTCAAGGCGCTATCAAGCGCCGGAACGACGAGCCTTGAGGTCGAGATAAAGTCCTTTTTCAAGCTGATGGATAAAAGCAAACTTAGAAAACAGGGCCAGCTGGCCGGTTATAAGTTTGCCGTTGAGATGGAAAAGGAAAGCATAAAGCTGTATACCGGCCTGTATGAAAAGGCGCAAAATAAAACACAAAAAGAATTTTACGGGATGCTGGTCAATGAGGAGAGAGAGCACTACGATGCCCTCTTCAATGTATACAGGTACCTGACTGAGACCGGTGACTGGTTTCAGGAAGAGGAAAGCAGAACCTGGAACTGGATGAATCTGGGCTAGTAACACTATACTGGTGATCGGAGAGAAATATGAGATGGTTTTTGAGATCAAAGATATTGAACGCAACGGTGACCGAGGCGAACGTTAAATACCTCGGCAGCATTACCATAGATGAAAGCCTTGTCAAAAGATCGGGGCTGTTGCCCGGTGAAAAAGTGCTCGTGGTGAGCAACACCTCGGGCGCCAGGCTTGAAACGTATGTCATTTTGGGCCGGAAAGATTCCGGTATTATCTGCATGAACGGCGCATCCGCGCATTTCATAAAAAAGGGAGAGGAGGTCATCATCATGGGTTTCGAACTCTCTGGCAAACCTGTTAAGGCCAGGAAATTCCTGGTAGACAAGAAGAACAAGTTCGTAAAATTTATTTGAGATGAATGAATAAAGCTCTCCGGTCAATGATCGATTCACAGCTTGTGTCGAGAGGAATAAACGATCAGAAAGTCCTTTCCGCAATGGGAAGGATCGACCGAAAAAATTTTGTCCCAGACATCCTGAAGCTGTCCGCATACGATGACAATCCCCTGCCGATAGGTGAAGGCCAGACGATCTCACAGCCGTACATGGTCGCGAAAATGACGCAGTTGCTGGACCCGGACAAAAAAAGCAGGGTGCTCGAAGTGGGCACGGGTTCTGGATATCAGACAGCGGTACTCTGCGAACTTTTGGGTTTTGTTTATTCTGTTGAAATAATAAGGTCTTTTTCGGATAAGGCAGAACACCTGCTTCGCGGGCTGGGGTACGCGAATTTTGAGCTTAAGACGGGAGACGGCTCGGAGGGCTGGGAAGAAAGAGCGCCTTTTGACAGGATAATAGTTGCCGCCGCGGCGGAGTCGATTCCCATGGCTTTCCTGGACCAGCTGGCCGGCAATGGAAAACTCGTTATGCCTGTCGGGAACAAAGACGGCCAAAGGCTGAAGCTTATCGAAAAAATTGGCGGGGAACTCAGCGTGTCGGATTTTGACGACTGCGTGTTTGTCCCCCTAATACACGCAAATAGCTGGTAATAGTTTTTCTAACTGAAAACTGTTTGACCTTATTTTCAAAATTTTGTAGAATTTTCAGGTTGAAATTGATATCTAAGCAAGGCCATGGTGCGGTTGCCAGGGTGTAGTATACGGGGGTTGGCTCAGCTGGTAGAGCGCTCGGTTCGGGACCGAGAGGTCGGCGGTTCAAATCCGCCACCCCCGATTTTGAGGATTGCCGCCCTCAGGGCGGTCAGGAGTTTACCCGCCAAAGATTTAGTGGCGGGCCACCCCGACCATAGAGGTTCAAGTGGTAGTGGTAAAAGTTGTGACAAAAACACAAAAAGTTCATTTGATAATCACAGGTTCCGTGCAGGGGATAGGATACAGATGGTTCGCGAAGAAGACCGCGGCACAACGCAACATTACCGGCTGGGTCAGGAATCTTGATAACGGCGACGTTGAGATCGAGGCGTGCGGTTCAAAAGATGAAATAGAATCGTTTATCGATTCGCTCAGGAACAATCATCCATATGCGGTAGTAAGCGACATCGAGATAAAAGGCCGGGAAGAGATTACATGTCCGGCCTACGGTTTTGAGATTCTGGACTAAAAATATAAAAGGTAACCAGCCAGAAGCTGGTCCGATTTGGGCGGAAAAAGATGGAGCAATTTAATCTAGTACAGCAGTATTTTAAGGAAATAAAAGGATTTCCCATGCCCTCCGTAGACGAGCTCAAGGCTCTATGGAAAAGGGCAAGAAAGAACGATAAGAAGGCGCATAAAAGGCTCGTTGAATCGAACTTGCGGCTCGTTATACCGATAGCAAAAAGATATTTTCGCCCCGGTCTTGCGTTCCTCGATCTTATAGAAGAAGGGAACATGGGCCTCATGAGGGCGGTAGAAAAATTCGACCCCAGAAAGAAGATCCACTTTTCCACGTATGCGACCTACTGGATAGACCAGGCTATCAGAAGGGCGGTTGAAGAACAGTCCAAAGTGATAAGGATACCTCCGCACGTGTGGGATGCCCTGCACAAGTGGCTGAAAAACTGGGATTACCTGCAGGAAAAACTGGGCAGGAACCCCACCCTTAACGAGATGTCAAAAAGACTTCAGATCTCTATAGGCCAGATCGAGAATATCCTCAAGGCCGCCAAGATAACCCAGGGCACCAGTTCTCTTGAGACGCCGATTGACAGCGAGGGTAACATATTTATAAAAGATGTTATCTCGGACAAATCTATTTCTCCCGAGAGTATCGCCGAGCTGCTCAGGACCAATGCCGACATAGACCAGGCCCTCTCCTACCTTGCTCCGAGGGAAAGATCGATAATAGAGATGCGGTTCGGGCTTGGAAGGAAACAGCCGATGTCGCTTGAGAGTGTCGGAGAAAAGCTGGGGCTGTCGCGTGAAAGAGTGCGCCAACTTGAGGAGAGATCGATCAAAAGACTTAAGGCAATAGCGTTAAGGATCAAGTTGATCGATCTTGAATCGTACCAGAAGCAAGATCTATAAATTCAAAGGAAAGCCAAATGCGAAAAAAACCGCTTGATCTTAAAGATACTATAAGAGACATTCCGGATTTCCCAAAGAAAGGGATAGTTTTTAAAGATATCACTACCCTGATCGGCCAGGGCGATCTGTTCCATCACTCCATCGACCAGATAGCGGGATATTTCCAGAACAAGGGGATACAGAAAGTTGTCGGCATAGAGTCAAGAGGTTTTATAATCGGAGCTCCTCTTGCTTATAAGCTCAAGGCAGGCCTCGTGCCGATAAGAAAAAAGGGAAAAATTCCCTATAATACTATCTCGGAGACATATCAGCTTGAGTACGGTACT
>CAZSIW010000299.1:0-3387 GCA_964606755.1 uncultured Elusimicrobiales bacterium
ATGAACGTGGCTGACTCCAACCTGATCGCGAGTCATCTAGGAAACAAGGGTATACAAGCTACCGAGGAAATAAAAGACGCTGACTTTGTCATCGTAAATACATGCACAGTCAGGCAGATGGCGGAACACAAGGCTATGACTCTGCTAGGCGAGTTGAAACACAGATTCCAGAGCTCCAAGCCTTCCAGAGTGATAGTGGTCGGATGCGCGGCTCAGCAGTGGGGAGAAAGCATCAGGGTAAGATACCCTTTTATAGATTTCGTGCTTGGCGCGAAAGATATCGAACAGTTCCCTACGGTTTTTGATAATTGTTTTAATAATTTGCCACATGCAAGTGAAGTCCTTACCCCTTATCCCTCACCGCTTACAACAGCTTCTGTTTCTTCCTTTGTCACGATAATGCGAGGCTGTGACAACTATTGTTCCTATTGCATAGTCCCATATGTGCGCGGGCACGAAAAATCCCGGCCGGCGGATGAGATAGCCTCTGAAATAAAAGGGCTTGTAAGAAATGGCGTAAAAGAGGTGACACTGCTCGGCCAAAATGTAAATAGCTATCAGGGTCAGGATCAAGTTAAAGATTTTCCGGACTTATTAAAAGAAATTAATGAAATAAGTGGGCTCGAAAGGATACGTTTTATGACGAGCCACCCTAAAGACCTGAGCGATAAGCTAATAGGCGCGTTGGCATCCCTCGGCAAGATGTGCGAACACGTCCACCTGCCCCTGCAATCGGGGTCTGACAATATATTGAATCTGATGAACAGGAAATACACAGCGAGAAAGTATGCCGACATTATAAGGATGCTGAGAGAGGCTGTCCCGGGTATTTCGATAACAACTGATGTCCTGGTGGGATTTCCAGGCGAAACAAAAGAGGAGTTCGGGGAAACCCTGGCGCTTATAAACGAAGCTGAGTTCGATTTTCTTTTCGCGTTCAAGTATTCGACCAGGCCCGGAACCGTGTCAGCAAAACTCCCTGACAGCGTAACGAGGGAAGAGAAGGAAGATCGCCTGGCCGAGGTGCTGGCTCTGCAGAACATGATTTCTCTTAAAAAAAATGCTAAACTTGTGGGCACCGTTTGCGAAGTGCTGGTCGATGAAGCGCGGGAAGGACTATTTGTCGGCAACACGAGAACGAACAAAAAAGTGTTTTTCAGCTCAATGGACGATGTTCTGAACAAGACTATAAAAGTGAAGATAACCGATTCAAAACTAAATTCTCTAAAAGGTATTGTAGTCGATGCGTAAATCAATCGTTCCTATCCTGATATTTATTTCTTTAGCGCTGTTCCTCCTATATTTTAAAACACCGCTCAATATACTTCTGCCCGTCATGCACAGGCATACCATCGAAAAATACGCGGCGCTATATAATCTCGATCCTCTTTTGATCACGGCGATCATAAAAAACGAATCGAATTTTTCTGAATCGGCAACATCAGACAAAGGCGCCATCGGGTTGATGCAGCTAATGCCCGGCACCGGCAGATCTCTCGCTGCCGAACTCGGTATAACCGATTTTAAAGACAGTGATCTTAGTAATACAGCCATGAACATCCGCCTCGGGTCTTACTACGTCTCTAAACTTTTAAAAGAGTTCAAGGGCAATAAGATACTGGCGCTGGCCGCTTACAACGCCGGTGAAACCAAGGTTGAGGTGTGGTACAAGGAAAATCCGCTGCTCGAAATGGATACCGCGGGCATCCCCTATCAGGAGACTAAGGATTATGTAAACTCGGTGCTTCGCACCTATCGGTGGCTGGGCAAGGAAAACGGACTTAAAAAAATCATCAGCGGCAGTTCTACAACATGAAAAACAACAAAAAAGACACTTCCATAAACAACTCTGACAAAGGCGCTCCGGCGGCCCTTACTCCCCTGATGCAGCAGTACCGCGAGATCAAATCCAGATACCCCGACATGATCCTGCTTTTCAGGCTTGGCGATTTCTACGAGATGTTCGGTGAAGACGCGAAAAAGGCCGCCCCGATCCTTGAGGTAACTCTAACCAGAAGACAGGACTATCCCATGTGCGGCGTGCCCTACCACTCCGTGAGCACCGACCTGAGGAAGCTGATCAAGGCCGGAGAGAAAGTGGCCGTCTGCGAACAGCTGGAAGAACCCAAAAAGGGTGTGAGCATCGTAAAAAGAGACGTAGTAAGGGTAATAACACCCGGCACGGTGATCGAGGACAACCTGCTTGATTCGAAAAAGAACAACTATCTTCTCGCGATAGTGCCGGATGAGAGCTCGAACTATTTCGGCCTCGCCTTCATAGACATATCGACCGGAGATTTTCAGACCGCCGAAGCGGAAAAATCAAAACTGTTTCAGGAGCTGTTCCGCATCTCTCCATGCGAGATAATCGTTCCCGAGTCTTTCAGAAGCACGGCTGTCTGCGGAGATATCGAGAAACGCACGGGCCTTGCGATCTCTACTGTTGAGGATTGGCTTGTCAGCGACTACGAGGCCTCAGCGCGCATCAAAAAATTCTTCAGGACCCAGTCCCTAAAACCATTTGATCTTGAAAACAAGCCCCTGTCCGTTCGCTCGTGCGGGGCGATACTGTCATACCTCGAGAAAACGCAGCCAAAACTGTTCTCAGGTGATCCCGGGCAGATCTCCGGAATAAAGTGTTATTCCCTGGACAGCCACATGCTGATAGATGAAAGCGCCATAAGGAACCTCGATCTTGTGGAGTCTCAAAACACCCGTACAAAAGAAAATTCGCTTCTTGACGCTATAGACTCAACCGTTACGCCGATGGGTTCGCGCCTGCTGCGCCATTGGATACTCAGGCCGCTCATATCAGTGCCCCAGGTGTTAAAGAGACAGAACTGCGTCGAGTATTTCGTCAGCGAGGGGCTAAAAAGAAGACAGCTGCGGGAGATCCTTAAGGGCGTATCCGATATCGAAAGGATAGCCGCACGGATAGCTTCCCAGACAGCATCGCCGAGGGAACTGGTGGGGCTAAAGAACACGCTGATGCTTTTGCCGGAAGTATCCGCCCAGCTTGTTTCTGAGCCGGGCGTCTTATCTCCCGAAAGCCATATAGCCGAGCTGTCTTCAAGGCTGGGCCTTCCAAAAGAGATACTGGATATCGTGGGGTCCGCTATAGTCGACGAACCGCCAGCCGGCTTGAAAGACGGCGGTGTAATAAAAAGAGGTTACAATAAAGAACTTGATGAACTCAACGATATAAGAAAAAATGCGAAGTCATTTGTTCTCGCCCTTGAGGACGAAGAGAGAAAAAGAACGGGAATCAACACCCTTAAGATCGGATACACCTCGGTTTTCGGGTACTATATAGAGATAACCAGGTCGAACATCGAGAACGTGCCTGTGAACTACACGAGAAAGCAGACCCTTACCAATTGCGAGCGG
>CAZSIW010000300.1:0-3369 GCA_964606755.1 uncultured Elusimicrobiales bacterium
GGTATAAAGAAAAATATTTTGAAGGGTTTGGGATTTGTTGGTTGTGCGATTCTCTTTTTTATGTTTTTTGTAATTGATAATAACGGTCCATGGAAAATAGGATACATTGTAGGTTTTATCGGTTGCTTGTGGGAAGGAATAAAACTTATGACAGTCAACCGGTCGAGAACAAAAATGTAATTTATTTAAAAAAAGCGGGCAAGTTGTTGAAGATTAACACAATAGAAAGAGCAAAGGATAAAAAGAGCTGAAAATAGTGAGGAGTATAGTTGAATCTCATAGATTATAGCGTAAACGGGGTCAGGTCTTGAATCTTGAATTTTAATTGCTTCGGAGAAATGTTATGGCCCGTCCAATGAGGATAGAATTTGTCGGCGCTTTATATCACATAACATCACGAGGAAACGCTCGTAGTAATATATTTTTGTCTGAAGATGATAATAATATGTTTATAGATATATTGCGGTTGATCATGGAACGATACTCCTGGAAATGCTATGCGTATTGCCTTATGAGTAATCACTATCATTTGCTGATAGAAACAGCAGTGCCAAACTTAAGCCTTGGTATGCGCCATCTAAACGGGATATATACTCAATCATTTAACCGAAAGCACAGAAAGAGCGGGCATGTGTTTCAGGGCAGATTTAAATCTTTTGTAGTTGATAAACAAAGTTATTTGATGGCGCTGAGCTCCTACATTGTTCTTAACCCTGTAAGAGCAAAGTTGGTAAAGCGACCTGAAGAGTGGAGATGGAGCAGTTACCGGGCAGCTATAGGGTTGGAACAAACTCCTAAATGGTTGGATACCAGTTTTATTATAGGGCAGTTCGAGGGATTCGATGAAGAAGCCAGGTGCAGATATAAGTTGTTTGTGTCGGAACAGTTGAACGAAAAATCTCCGTTTAGTGATGTTGTGGGGCAAATATTTCTAGGCGGGAAAGATTTTGTTGATAGGATGCGAGTAAAGGTTGCTGAGAAATTTAATCATACTGAGATTCCTCGAGAGCAAAGGCATGTCTGCCGTATGGAGATGAAAGGGCTGTTCAACGACACAAAAACAAACAAGGAAAGAAATGAGGCAATTATAGAAGCTCATATTAAACATGGCCATAAACAAGCCGATATAGCAAAACATCTTGGGTTGCATTATACGACTATAAGCAAAATATTGTCGAACAGGGGAAATTCAAGATTCAAGACCTGACCCCTTTTTTCCCAGATTTTTGTCGCTGTGGACGCGGCTGCTGTTGCAGGCGGTGCAGTAATAGCGAGTGATGGTTTATGTATTGTTGCCGGATCAGCAGCAGCTACTTTTATAGCAACGGAAGGTGCATCAGGCATCAATGCATTACAAAACTCGTTTGAACAAAGTAATAAAACTGGAAATAATAGGAGATGAAAATGGAAGTTCAAGATAAAAAGTATGAAAGAAGATATAAAATTGTAAAAATATGGAACTTTATTTTCGTATTATTTATCAGTTGTGGTCCATTGCTGCAAAAAGATTTATCAATTAAAAGAAAGTTGTTTGGTTTTTTAATGAATTTCACTATATATTATATAATAACTTATTTAGTGGTAATAAAATTATTTGTGGGATGGCTAATTAGGACAGCTAAACATAAAGAGGAAGAGGAATTCCGGTGACACGATACTTATTTAGTGATTGCCAGCAGGGATGAAACAAAGGATCAAAAACCCTTGACGATTTTGGGTTCATAGTTAATAATATATCAGGAAACTGCAAGCTATATCTGCATCAGCCTTTAACGGCTCATGAGCCCAACCGGGGTGACCCGGCTCAGCCGGCTCATTAAACCAAAGTAGGGACAAGGTGTTTATCTTGTCCCTGCTTTTTGGTTTTTAAAGAGACGACCGGCTCCGGCAGATATGGCTTTTTTTATTCCGTGGGCGGAATTGGTTACGCTGATTTTACAAAAGTTACACATATTAATGTAAGGGGGCTTCTTATGGGTGATGTGATTTGCGACATTGAGGTGGGGCTAATTGACATACCGGCGCATATGCGCAGGCATAGCCCGGAGAAGCTGGCGGAGCTTAAGGAGAATATCGGGAAAAGAGGTTTGCTTCAGAATATTGTTGTTGTGAAGAAGGACAACGGCCGGTATGAGCTTGTGGCCGGCCAGGGGCGCTTGTTGATCGCTATTGAGGAGAAGTGGGCTACCATCAAGTGCCTGGTCAAGGAGAACCTGACAGATTACGAAAGGGAGCGACTTGCGCTTTCGGAGAACGAAGAGCGCGAGGACCTGACCCCTGTTGACCGGGGGCTTACCTACAAGCGGCTGATGGAGCTGGGGAAGCTGACACAGGAACAGCTGGCTAAAGACCTTAATAAGACCCAAGGGTATATCAGCCAGTACG
Source organism: uncultured Elusimicrobiales bacterium (assembly GCA_964606755.1). Taxonomy (GTDB): domain Bacteria; phylum Elusimicrobiota; class Endomicrobiia; order Endomicrobiales; family CAZSIW01; genus CAZSIW01. Next base: position 2,386 of record CAZSIW010000300.1, read on the forward strand.
TAGCCGCCGCTGAGCTTGCCGAACCCGTACAGGAAATTATTAACCGGTTAATAATTGGTATAAGACATATAAGCCAGATACTCCGCCTGCCTACCCCTGAGGCCCAGGCGGCTATGGCTGAAAAATGCGGAAAGGAAGACCTTTCGGTAAAACAGCTTGAAAATCTGGTGAATAATGCGTTAAAGGCAGGGAATAAGGAAAAAGAGGTAGCGGATAAGGACGGCAAGGCCTTCACGGATGGGTTTCGTATAGGGACGGCGGCTGAGCGTATACATATAATAGGTGATTTCCCGGAAGGGGCTTCCGTTGCGGACATGCATAAGGCCCTGGATGAATCGTACGCGAAGTGGCAGGAGTTAAAGGCAGAGAAAAGAGAAAAGGGGATAGGGACGGCAAACCCCAAAGACAAGGCAGAGGGTACGCCCTCTTCACTCCTCCACACAACTGGCGGGCAGGCTCAATCCGCGTCCTCTGGACAGGCTGATGGGCCAACAACATCCGCAAAGAGGGAGGAAGAAAAGCCGGCAGGACAGGGTAAGCCGGTTGACACGAAACAGGCTGCCAGCCAATCGGCTGCTGCCGCGAATGAGAAGTTGAAACAGCAGGTGATGCCGCAAATAGATCAGCTTAAACGTAAAAGGCAGGCGCTGATAGACAAGTCCGACCCGGATTTGGAAAGGCAGATCGTTGAAACCGGCCAGAAGCGTGAAAATTTGATAAAAATGATAGACGAGCAGTTAGAGCGGTTTAAAAAACAGTTTGGAGAGTAGGGATAAATAAGAGCAAAAATAAAAGATCAAATATCAAATATAAACCTGTCATGCCAGCAACGGCAAGTCAATTACAGGTCAAGCACCAAAAATACTTTCAACGCACTGGATACCCGATTACTTCCTTGGGTATGGCATCGCTAAAAATGTGCTTAAATGTTTTGTACAATTCAGAAGATGTGTTGACAGATCATTGAAAAGAAAAGGGTCATAG
>CAZSIW010000301.1:0-3365 GCA_964606755.1 uncultured Elusimicrobiales bacterium
ATTTCCGCGACGTGTTGAACGAATACGAACGCTGGGCGATAACGGCTTATATACGAGAAATTATTGGGAACAGCTCAAAAACCTCACAAAAGTGAGAAAGGAGTTATATGTCATCTCAAGTATCCGGGCGTAAAGGGAATTTAGTGTCAGCGTGTTTATGGATAGCGCTCATAGCAGGCGCGGCGTTCTGCGCCTGGAAAATAAAAAGCGGTTTCCAGGACTTTATCGAGGGTTATTATTTCGGAGCGGTCATAACCGTGAGTATACCGCTGGGAGCGCTGGGCATAAGGATCATTTACGTGTTGACCGGTGGGAAATGGGGTGTCCCGCTACAAAAATATTTCCTGTCCGCGAGCAGAACCATTCCTTTCGCTATGGTATTATCTCTGCCCGTTTTGTTTTGGCTGTATCGCATATATCCCTGGGCGCAGCCGATAAACCATGCAGTTTTGCACAACGCGGCTTATCTCAATGTTCCATTTTTTACAGGGCGCTATGTGTTGTATTTTGCGCTCTGGAGCGGTTCGGCATACTGGCTTGACCGGCAAGTGCCGGTTCGTCAGCACAACGCAAAGACAAACCTGTCAGGATTGTTAGCGGTTTTGTTCGCGCTGTCCGGCACGTTCGCGGCTTTGGACTGGATAATGTCGCTTCAACCATCGTGGTCCTCAACGATCTTCGGTATCATGTTCTTGACCGGGCAGGTGCTGTACGCCTTTTGTTTCGTGATAATGCTGCACGGGATATTTAAACAGCCGGACATCGAGTCTTCAAGGGAAGAGGCCGGACGGTTCATCGATATCGGCAACATTATCCTTACGATGCTCATGTTCTGGGCTTACATGGCGTTCTCACAATTCCTGCTGATCTGGATGGCTAATAAACCGGAGGAGATCAGCTGGTATATGGCAGGGATCAAAAACGGCTGGCGGGTTATGCCCGCGGTCGTAATAACTCTTCATTTTTTTGTCCCGTTCTTTTTGCTCCTCAAACAATCCTGGAAATCAAACCCCATATTTTTGGCCGTGCTGGCATCGGGCATAGTTGTAATGAGGGTGGTAGATATGGGATGGACGATCTTTCCGAATTTGCAGCTAACCAGCGGCCGGTTGAGCCTGACTCACGCCGGGGCGGCGGCGGTTGTGCTGAGCCTGTATCTTATTCTGCTTCTCAAAAAAATAAAAGCTTATGAGAGAGCGGAGGCCGTATGATATTCCCGCCTTACCAGGTGCCATATATTGGAAACGGCATGGTGATAGGCTGCAACGCTGTGCTGCACGTCATCATAAGCCACGGGATCGCCATAGGCGCTTTTGCAATGACGGTGTTGGGTGAGATAAAATTCGGTGAGCTGGGACACAACGCCGGCGTCTATCCCGAGTGGCAGGAGTTTAGAAGAGGGTTTCTTCGCTTCGCTGTGTTTACCATAACCATCGTAGGCGCGGTAACAGGCACTGGCATATGGTTTACGACACTGGCTCTCGCACCGCACGGTATCAGCAGTATGCTACGCGTCTTTTTCTGGGCGTGGTTTTTCGAGTACTTCACTTTTTTAGGCGAAATTGTTCTGCTAATAATCCTATATTTTACCTGGGATTATTTTCTTAAGAAAAACAAGCGTATTCTGGTAAAGCTTCTTGCCGGGTACGTGTTCTTATCGCTCACTTCCGCGGTGGCTATTACAGGGAACCTCGGGTTTATGCTGACCCCCGGATCGTGGGTCAGGGAACACGGTTTCTGGAACGCTTTCCTTAACCCGACATTCCTGCCCCAGCTGGTATCACGCGTCTCATTCGCTTTTACACTCGGCTCTATCATAATGATGTGTGCCGTGATATTCTGGGGTCGCGATTCTTTCCGCGCGGGGGCGGTGCGGCTTTACGGAAAAATTCTTCTCTGTTCTTTATCGCTTTTGTCCGTGACACTGCTCATTTATTATTCAATAGTCCCGCAGTCTTTTTCAGGCCAGATACCGTTCGCGGTTCTAACCTCTCATTTTTCCAGGTATCCGGTATTGCTTTCAGCGGGGAACGTGTTGATGTTGCTGATCATACTGGCTTGCTCGTTTTCGGCTTTGTTCGGCAGCGTCAGGGTCACGAGTGTTCTTGTTATACCAGCTTTTCTCGCGATCGCAATTTCTGTCGCTCAGTTTGAAAGGGTCCGCGAGTTTATCCGCGGGCCGTACCTTGTGCCCGGCCACATGTACGTTAGCGGAATTCTTTTAAGTGAGATGCCCATGCTCAAAGCCAACGGCATGACAGCTACAAGTCCGTGGTTTAAGTCCGTTTACGCGAAGGACGAAACAAGCCGCGGCGCGTATCTTTTCGCCCAGAACTGTATGGCCTGTCACACGATCACCGGCATAAACGGCATAAATGAACGTCTTGAAGGAAGGACGCTGGACGGGATACACGTTATCATCGGACACACTCACGAGCTTGTTCCTTTCATGCCCCCGTTCGCGGGCAGCGAGAATGAACGGACAGTGCTTGCCGGTTACCTGTTCAGGTTGACCGCCGGCAAGATACGTTACGAATCCCTGTCCAGGTCCATAATCGATAATTCGGAGAACTCGCAATGAAAGGGCTTTTTGACATTCTTTTACCGAGACCCATCGGGCCGCTGTTCTATCACACAGGCGTGTTTTTCTTTTTTACCATCCATTTCATTTTTGTGCTTCTCACTCTCGGCGCCGCGTTTTTCGCAGTGCTCGCCGCGTTCGGCAAGATGGAGGATCAGGTTCCAGCCGGGCCAGGTGATAAGGAACTCTCGATGCCTGTGTATTTTGTCAGCAAAAGCCTGGCTATTACGTTCGGTATAGCGGCTCTGCTTCTGGCTGTTGTCTATCATTCAATCCCGTTTGCCACCGCAGCCACGCTTAACGCGCCTTTCTGGATAAGCATTATCGCCCTGCTTATAACCGCGTTCGTTGTTTTAGAATATTTCGACAGGAAGTCTCAGGGTGTTGCCGTCAGGAGAAACGCGTGGCTGGGGGTCATCGGGTTGGCGGTGTTGATACTGGTTCCCGCGGTGTTCACGGCTTTTGTGGTCACCGCCGAAAATCCGGAAAAGTGGGTGGAGATATTTCAAAGCGGATTCCTTTTTTCCTCCCTGTCCGTACACTGGCTGGTGCGTTTAGCGCACGTGCTGGGCGCGGCCGTTGTTGTAACAGGGCTGGTCCTTCTAATACACCAGGGGAAAAACGGTTGCTTCACCGCCATAAATGTATTGTTCGGCGCGCTTCTGGTACAGGTAGTTCTTGGCATAATACTTTACATGTCTTTGCCTTCGAAACCGGACACTTTTGCGAACTTGTTCATAATCGCCGGCGCCGGGGGAGCGATGGTTCTCGCCTGGGTGATGTA
>CAZSIW010000302.1:0-3357 GCA_964606755.1 uncultured Elusimicrobiales bacterium
TGACGGCTGTCTTTATCTTGGCCTTCATGCGTCTCAACTGCCCGGCGGATTTCCTGCCCCTCGGCATCAACTCTTTCGGGGTCATCTCTTCCTGGCTTATCAGCGTCTCCCAGTTGCGTATTTCCTTAAGGATTATCGGGGAATCCACCACGAGCTGTTTTAGAATCCTTTCGTTCTCCCTTATGCTCTTTGCGAGGGCCACCTCTGTTTTTCTGTCCAGGAGCGACACCTTCGCCATCTCGCTCAGGTACATCCTAACGGGGTTGGTTATCTCGTCTTCTTCGTCATGTTTATTGTTTAAAGCCGGCTCTTCGATGAAATGCTCGCTCGCTTTGGGCGGCGGGGTTTTTCCTTTCTCGACAACGGGGATGCCGAGCTCTTCCAACGCGCCGAAGAACTGGTCGATCTTCTCGGGCGAAACAACGGTGCCCGGTATATTGCGGTTTATTTCGTCATAGGTCAGGTAACCGTGCTCTTTCCCAAGATCAATCAACTCTTTAAAAACGTTGTCTTTTTTATCCATATTTTATTACCTCGGCTTACTTATGTGTTTCAGACCCTTTAAGCTGTTTTGTCAATTCCTGATACAGTTTATACTTCTCGGCGTCGAACGGGATTTGCCCGTCTCCCATCATCGTCACTTCTTTCTCAAGTTTCTGCCTCTCTATCCTGAGCAGGGAATTATTCATATCTTTTAGGATATTCATTATCGTCTGCTCCGGATAGGCGTAAACTTTTTCCTCGAGCAGAAGCTCGGTGAACCACGCCACGTCGTCGCCTTCGAGGCTCTCTGTTATCTGCGATACCGGAACGCCTTTTACGAGCAGGGCGTATACGCTCCTGGTCCTGGCTTCCTTAAAAACATTCTCGCTGACTTTCTCAAAGAACTCCGGGTACACCGCGAGCAGCTGCAGCATCTCTTCTTCCGCCGACCTTATGGGAGCGCCCGCGCTCTCGGCTTTTTTTGCCCCGTTCCCGGGCAGGCGTTTCAATTTCTTTTCCCACCTGTCCAGCTCCTGCCTAACGTCCTCTTCCCTTGTGTCAAGCCGTGAGGCGATGTGCCTTATCCATTCACGGCGAATAATTGAATTATGCACTTTTGAAATCAGCGGCACAAGTTCGGCTACTGACTTTGCTTTCTGCTCCGGCGTGCCGTTCCCGCACGACTCAAGAGCGCAGTCCGACAAAAACTCGTGGGACGATTTTCCTTTGTTCTTTAAAAACTCAAGGAACTTATCTTTGCCCTTGCTTATTATAAATTCATCCGGATCGAGCCCGTCGGGAAGGTTTACCACCTTCATGGCGAGGTCCGTGTCCAGAAATATTTCAAGAGCCCGCCTCGCCGCGTTTTTCCCGGCCGCGTCAGCGTCAAACAGGAGCGTCAGCTCCTCGGCGTACCTGCTTATCAGATGCGAATGCTGGAGCGTAAACGATGTGCCCAGCGGCGCCACGGTGTTTCCTACGCCCAGCTGGTGGGTCACTACTACGTCCATGTACCCCTCCAACACCACGGCGCGCCTGTCCTGCCTCAGAAAGGCAAGCGACTGGAAAAGCCCGTACAGGTGGCTGGATTTCGAATATACCGACGTCTCCGGCGTGTTTATGTATTTCGGCTGCTCGTCCTTCAGCGTCCTTCCGCCGAAAGCCACCACCCTGCCGTGCGTATCAATGATCGGAAAAACGATCCTTTCGGACATATACTCATACAGCGTGCCTTTTTCTGTCTTGGTCATCACCCCGCTGGCGATGAGCTCCTCGGGCGTGCGGCCGGTCTTTACAGCTGCTTGAAGCAGCGCTTTCCTCGGCGCGTAGCCGATCTTGAACTTTTCTATCGATTCGGCGGTAACGCCCCTTTTCTTCAGGTACTCTCTTGCGTGCGCCGCGTCGGCTGACTGCTTCAACGACTTGTGGTAAAACTCGCACGCGCTTTCAAGCAGATCGTATATCTTCTGCTTTTCCGAGCGCTTAACAGTGTCTTCCCGGGTTTCCTCTATCGTTATCCCGAGCCTGGCCCCGAGTTTTTTAACGGCTTCCGGCCAGGATATGTTGTCCATGAGCATCACGAACTTGAATATGTCGCCGCCCGCGTGACAGCCGAAACAATGGAATATCCCCTTCTCGGGGCTCACCATGAACGACGGCGTTTTTTCGTGATGGAACGGGCAAAGAGCTCTCCAATTCCTTCCGGCTTTCTTCATCGTGGGGACGTATTCCCGCACGATCTCGGCAATGTCTGTCGAAAGACGGATCTGGTCTATTACCTGGGTGCTGATAGTCATCTTAAACCTTCAATAACTTGTAAAACGATATATTTCAAAAAGCTCAATTAAGAATCTCATTTTTATGGCGCATAAGCATTCCAGCAACAAGTTCGTTCCCTTTACAACTCAAATGACATGGATCTCCGGGAAGGAACAGAGCGGAGATATCATTCCCAGGAACCGTTTTCAGCATTTCTTCATCAAGGTCAAGGATATAAAAACCCATTGCCTGCAAGGCTTTTTTTAACCTGGGCATATCACTTCTGTCTGCATTCGTGTTCAGCGGAAGAAAAACAAACTTGATATGAAATTTGTGTTTGTTCTCAAAATTTCTTATCCGGCTTAAAAGACCTTGTACCTCATTATCGGGCATTTTATAATAAGCGCTGTCTTCAAACCTTTCCTGACTTTTTTTCGCCAGGAAATATTCACCGTAACGGAAAACATACGAGCACGAAAGAATCCTGATTACAGCGCTTTTTGTCTTATAATACTCGTTATAAAAACTGTTCCTTTTGGTTCTTTCAAGCATCTTGCTAAAACAAGAAATTTCCCATGAATCGATGTAGAGGTCATTATATGTAATACCCCACAACACATAGTCCGGATAAAATTTAATCCCTTTCAGTTTCAAATATTCAAATTCTTGGAGAAGTGAATAACCGCTGACCCCTAAATTGATCACTTCGTACGAATCGTTCATATCTGAAGCCACAATATCGGTAAAACGGTTTTTTGCGTCTATTCCCAACCCTTCAACAACGGAATCTCCCAGGAACACGATCCTTTTTAATTTGTTCCTTTTAAAAGGATATTCCCTGCCTCTATGCCCATAGCTGTTGAAATCTCCGCTGTACGGCCTTGGAACATATATCAAGTTTTTATTGTCAACCAGCATATAGTGGCCGTGTACGCCACTCACTTCCATATCATAGAACAATAAATGCGGCTTCACAATCCTTAAGAAAAGTTCTCCCGCTAACACCCCAAAGAACAAACCAAGTGCGACACACAATATTTTTGCAAAAATCGTTTTCATGTATTTTATATCTAGTGTTTTATCCGATTAAAACCCGAACATCCTATCACGTTGAAC
>CAZSIW010000303.1:0-3309 GCA_964606755.1 uncultured Elusimicrobiales bacterium
CGCGGCGTCCCAGATCGGCGGGCCGTAAACACTTATCTTTATATTAGGGTCGATCAACCTGGCAGCGTCGTCGGCTCCCCTTTTGACCGTGGCGAAAAAATCCACCAGGTTCTGAAAAACCACCATGGAATAATTCTCTGGTTTTTCCTGCGCGAACGCGACTCCGCTGAATGAAAATAGAGAACAAACACATATTATCGTATTAATAAGCTTTGGAATTCTCTTCATGTTTTTCTCCATACTTCGTTGTTATGAGATTACCGTAGGATTTATTTTGTTATCAGGGTGGGCCGGAAAATATCTTCCATGTAGGACTCGGGGCTTATGACTACGACCACCCTTCTGTTTTCGGGCGTACCGTTCTTCTTGTCTGGCAAGTTCTGAACGAGAGGGCGCGTGTCGGCGTAACCTATGGATTCGAACCTCTTATAGTTGCAACCCTGTGAAATGAAGAATTTAACCACGCTGGCGGCTCTGGCGCTGGAGAGCTCCCAGTTGGAAGGAAATATCTTGCTCTTGATCGGGACGTCGTCGGTGTGCCCGTGTATGGACACCTTCCTTCTGGCTATCGCGGGGGTGACGTTCAAAAAACCGCCGATTTTCGTCATCACTTCAAGAGCCCCGGGTTTCAGGTCCGCGCTTCCGATATCGAACAACATCTTGTCTTTGAAGCTGACCTCTATGCCGTTCGCCGTCAGCTTGACGTCAATCTGTTTGTCGAGCTTTTCGGAATCTATATATTCCTGTATCTTCTTCGAGAGTTCCTTGTACGTCATTTTGTCTTTCTGCATGAAGCTCTGGGCCACCATCTCGACCTTCGCCTTGTTTAGCGTCGACATGGAAAGCAAAAGCATGAAGAAGGCCATCAGGAGAGTGACCATGTCCGCGTAGCTTATCAGCCACGGCTGGTCTTCCTCGTCGTACGCTGTTTTTGTGATCTCGAATTTTATCTTTTTTGCCATGGAGGGTCCTACTTCTTAGTTTTCGTTTCCGGGGCCAATGTCTCTTTAAAGAGTATCTTCCTCTGGCGGGGCGGTATGTAGCTTGAGAGTTTATCTTTTATATAGACGGGGTGTTCCTTCCTCAATATGTATGTTATGCCCTCTATCTCCATCTGTCCCACCCTGAGGTTATATTCCGCGTGGTGCTGGAGCTTATTGCCCATCGGGTTAAATATAAGGTTGGCCAGGACGAGCCCGTAGAACGTGCACACCAGGGCCACGGCAAGGAAGGGCCCCACTTTTTCGGGCTGCTCACCCATTATCCTTAACATAAATATCAATCCAACTAGGGTGCCAACAAGCCCGAACGCCGGCGCTGATTTCCCCATCGTCCTGAAAACGTAGTAGTCTATCATCTCTCTGTCGTATTTCCTCTTTATGTTGGTTTCCAGGTAATTTTCTATCTCCTCAACCTTGTAACCGTTCACTATCATCGAAAGGCCGTCTTTGAGGAGGTCGTTGCTTTTATAAGTTTTCAGCTTGTTTTCCAGGCCGACCATGCCTTCTTTCGAATACCTCTGGCTGGCGTCGCAGATGTGATTTATTATCGCTACAAAATCGAACTCTCTTCTGATAAAAACGATGAAGAAAGCCCAGAACCCCGTGACAAGATGCGAAAAAGGGTGAGCTATAAGGGTCGACGCTATCGTCCCGCCGCCCACTATAAGGAAGGCGGAGAGGTTTATATACATGTCTTTGATGCCTATTACCGCGCTGGCGTCGCGCTGTGAGACATCAATAATGGCGTATATCATCACCGCCAGGCCCGCAATAATACCCAATAGTGTCGTCGGCATGGTGTCCCTACCTCTTATATTTGAACAGGGCTTTCTTAACTTCGTTCATGCTGGGATCAAGCTTGAGCGCTTCTTCCCAGGAATTGATGGCAAGGTCAACGTCGCCCATCGTAAAATAAATGGAGCCTTCCAGAGCGTACCCGAGACCGGTCGGCTGGGTCGCTATGGATTTCTGTACCGAGTTAAGAGCCGCGTTGTATTTCTTGCCGTAAAACAGTTTTTGCGCCTTATACAGCTGTTCTATAGCGGGTGACGTCTCCTGCTGCTGCGGTGCTGCCTGCACCGCGCCGTTCGGATCATTGCCGCCGGCGGGTAATCCAGGCTGCGCGTTCCCGTTCTGGTCGGATTGAGGGTTCTGCTGCTGCGACGACTGCTGAGGACTGCTTTGCCCGTTTTGATTGTTCGCGTATTTGGCATTTTTTTCTTCGATAGATTTTGAGAGATAATCGGCCACCTTCTGCGCCTCGGCGTCTTTGTCCTTGTCCTGAGTCTTTGCGGAGGTTTTATCGGTGTCCTGCTGTTTCATTTTAGTAAGGTCGATATTCATATCTACATAAGTAGGGTCAAGGAACAGCTCTACTTCCTGCCCGTCCTGGTTAAACTTTACCTTCATGTACTGCTGTCCGCCCTTGTCTTCCATCGTGACGCCTGAAGGAACAATAGTTCTTGAGGAACCCGTGCTGACATACACCGATGAACCGGCCCTTGAGGCATTCCCTCTCACATCGTTCCTGAGCTTATCGAGCCCCTCGGCCAGGGAGTTTATCATTCCCACCATCTTTCCTTCGTCGCTCAATATCTTGTTTATCTGATCGGAAGACGGGGTGTCAGTGCTCTGTGACGCGGAATACTTGCTGGTGGTGTCCTCCAGGCTCTTCAGGGAAGTCAGTATCTTGTCCTGCTGTTGTTTTATGTCGTTAAGCTGGGTGTCCTGATTGGTGATCGAATCGAAAAGGACAAGGTACTGCGACTTGAAATAATCAAGCTGCATGGACATGTTTTCGACCGTCCGCATGAGATTAACCGTGTTCTGGTCGGGCTGCGACGGTACGGGAACCACAGGCGCGGGCGGTTGTGCAACTTGCTGAGCGGGCTGATCCGGCTGGGGGGCGGCCTGCTGGTCGGGCTGAACGCCAGGCAGAGCAGCTGGCTGTGCGTTTTGTTGAGCAGCGGTAGTATCGGTGCTTTCAGCGGCTGCTTGCGGCGGAGGATTGTTATCTTTTTTTGTCTTCGAATAGGCGGGATTACCTAAGAGGAAAAGACTAAGGCTTATAATTAAGCCGCAGTAACTGAATTTCATAAGCCAGACCTCCTGCCTTGACCGTTTGACCAGCGGAATTGACCGAGACGTCCGTAAGCGGAACATAATTGACTCCTGCTCCCATCGAGATATTTTTAGTAAGGTCTGATTCGAAAGCAACGCCAAAGGTGGTTACGCCCGACGTGCCGAGGCCAACAAGCCGCCCGACAGTCAGGTTCGTGGAAAGCCAGTCCCTCTTGGGCTCAACGCC
>CAZSIW010000304.1:0-3306 GCA_964606755.1 uncultured Elusimicrobiales bacterium
TCGTGGTAAAGAACGGATTGAAAAGGTTTTTCAACTTTTCCTCGTTCATTCCGCTGCCGTTATCAGAAATGGATATCCTGACGTTTTCATGTTCTGAGATGGTCTTGATGACGATCTTGCCGTCTTTGCTGTGTATCGATTGGATGGCGTTGCTTATCAGGTTCGTCAGCACCTGTCTCAATCTGTGCGGGTCCGCCTGGATGTTATCGGCGCTCTGGTCAAGTTGCTTCTCTATTTTTATCTTAGCCCCGGCGTTGACCCCTTCGAGCGTCTCGCCGATGACTTTTTCAAGAGAAACTTCCGCTATGCTCAACTGCTTGTCTTTTGAGAAATTCAGAAGCTCTTCCACTATCTCAACAGCGTCGTCAATGCCTCTGAGCATTGAAGAAAAGTGCTTCTTTATCTTTTCATCACTCGGATTGAAAGCCTTTTGCAGCAGGTAGGCATTGTTCTCGATTATCTCAAGCGGATTTCTTATCTCATGGCCTACCATCGAGGCCAGTTGTCCGACAGCCGCGAGCTTTTCAGAGATCACGAGCCTGTTCTTCGTTTCATCCAGCTCTTTTATGGTCTTCAAAAGCTCTTCATTGGTCCTTGAAAGCTCCTTATAGTAAACGTTCCGTTCTTTTCTCAGGCGCACGATCTTGATGTTTCTCTCGACGCTTCTAAGGAACTCATCAAGCTCAAATGGTTTGATTATGTAGTCCGTGGCGCCGAGTTTAAGGGCGGTTACCGGGGTGTTACTGCTGATATAGCCTGTTATGACAATGACTATGCTTTCCTGCTCGGGGTTCTGGAACGTCTTGAGCTGTTTTAGTACCTCAAGGCCGTCTATCTTCGGCATCTTGATGTCAAGGATGACGATATCGTAAAAATCACGTTTCAGCTTTACCAGGCCTTCCTCGCCTCCCAGGGCGTATTCCGCCGTGTAGCCCTCGTCTGAAAGGAATCTGGTCAGCATGCTGCAAAAACCGGGATCGTCATCTACGACAAGAATTTTATCTTCCAGCATTTTCACCTCTGTTAATGAAATGTTAGCAAACTTATGGTATAATTTCAAGGTAAAACCAATATGATCTTACAATCTACTTGCGGTAAAGATCACAAACCCGCGTAAAAGTATTGAAAAATATTTGATATAATGTCCATAACAGATGACGGATGCTGGATGCCAGATACCGGATAACGTCTTTCTCAAAACCAATGTCGTTATCTAGTATCCAGTATCCAGTATCTAGGATCCAGGATCAAAGGATAATAATGAAGCGAGTCGCGATAATCTTTAACCCAGAGAAAGGCCGCGCGAAGATAGAGTTGTCCAAAATCAAAACGTGGCTCATAAAAAGAAAATGCCAGGTTTTTACGATGCCGTCTTCGGAGGCCAGGATAGAGCAGCATTTTGATTTCGCGCTGACGCTCGGAGGCGACGGCACTATGCTTAAGGCCGGCAAGATGGTATCAAACATCGGCATACCGGTGCTCGGCATAAACCTCGGCACGCTGGGCTTTCTTGCCGAAACGGATTCAACAGAGGTCTATGATCTGCTCCCTGACATAATAGAGGGCAGGTTTTCCACTGAAGACAGGATGATGCTCGACGTCAGCATAAGGTCGGGCAAGATCATATACAAAAAGCAGGCCCTCAACGATGTAGTTATAAACTCGGGCAATACCGGCAGGATAATCAAGGTGGCCGCCAAGCTCGATGATGAATATCTCGCGGAATACGCCGGCGACGGTGTGATAATCGCCTCACCAACCGGCTCGACCGCCTATTCGCTGGCCGCCCATGGGCCGATAGTTCATCCCCATCTGTCTGTTTTCATCATAACACCCATATGCCCGCACACCCTTACGCAGAGGCCGCTTATAATTTCATCGAAACACACTCTTTCTTTCCACGTAACGGGGAAGAACTCGCCCGGCAAACCGGTCGTTTCTATTGACGGGCAGAACAACTATCCGCTCGACATCGGCGAGGAGATACTGGTAACCAGCTCGTCCAAACTCTTCAAGATGATAGTCAACCCGAAAAGAAAATACCTGAATGTCCTTCGCACCAAACTAAAATGGGGCGAAAGAATAGTGTAAAACGTAAAGTAATGCTTCTAAACCTTAACATCAAAAATTACGCGCTCATAGAGAACTTGCACCTGGAGTTCGCCTCAGGGCTGAATATCTTCACCGGTGAAACGGGCGCTGGCAAATCGATAATCATCGACTGCCTCGGGCTTATACTGGGCGACAGGGCATCAAGCGGCTCGATCAGACAAAACGAGAGCCGCTGCGTCATCACCGCCGAGTTCGACATTTCGCTGCTCAAAAACCTAAAACGCTACCTTAAAGAGTCTTCTCTTGAAGTGCCCGAGAACGAAAACCTAATATTAAGGCGCGAGGCGGACTCGCAGGGAAAAAGCAGGGCGTTTGTCAACGACACCCCGGTGAGCATCTCGGCCCTGCAGAATATTGGCGAGTTCCTGGTCGACGTTCACGGCCAGCACGAGCACCAGTCCCTTATAAAAACTTCCCATCAGAGACAACTCCTTGACAGGTTCGGTTCGAATGAGGAACTGGTAAAAGCTGTTTCCACAAAATATCATATATATAAAGCTCTGCTCGCTCAGCTTGAATCCAACAATCTTTCGGAACAGGAAAAAGAGAGGCTGATAGACCTCTATTCGTTCCAGGTCAAAGAAATAGACGATGCTCAGCTTAAGACCGGTGAAGAAGAGGAGATCGAAGCGGTCCTGCCAGAGATAAAGAACGCTGACAAGCTCAGGGAGCTGGCTAACGAAGCGCACAGCGCCATCTATTCGGGAGATGGTTCTGCGCTTGAAAAACTGGGCAAGGTAAAGAACCTGATCGAAACTATTGCGACTCTGAGCCCCGCGATGAAAGACACCTTTGACGGGATATCGTCATCCTACTACAGACTTGAGGAAGCGGCTAATGAGATCGAAAATTTTGCGGCTAAACTCAATGCCGACCCGGAAAGGCTTAACGAGCTTCTGATGAGGCAGGACCTGATATCGAAACTCAAGAAAAAATACGGGAAAACGGTTGCCGACATACTCTCATTCCGTGACAAAACCGCCGCAGAACTTGACACCTTGAACAAGAGCGGCGCAAACAGAAAAGAGCTTGAAAATACAGTAAAAAAAGAGCACACCGCCCTGACAAAACTCTGCGCCGATCTGTCCTCGAAAAGAAAAAGAACAGCTGATAAACTGGCCGGTTCGGTACAGAAGGAACTCTCAGAACTCGGCATGAAAAAAGTAGTATTTGAAATAAAAATAGAACCTGGGC
>CAZSIW010000305.1:0-3303 GCA_964606755.1 uncultured Elusimicrobiales bacterium
TATTTAAGAGGTTTTCGATGACCTTGTTTTTGTCGGAAACTCGTGCGCCACCGAGAATGGCAAGGAAAGGTTTTTCAGGCTTGTTTAACGTGTCCCCAAGGAACTTTATTTCCTTTTCAAGCAGGAACCCGGCTGCCTTCACTTTCATGAGTTTGGGCACGCCCTCAGTCGAGGCATGCGCCCGGTGCACAGTACCAAAAGCGTCCTGAACGAACACCTCGCCGTACGACGCAAGTTCCTGAGAGAACTTTTTGTCGTTCGCTTCTTCCTCAGGGTGAAACCTGAGATTTTCTAAAAGAAGTACATCCCCGGGCTTAAGAGCAGTCACCATTTTATTAACGGCGTCTCCTACACAGTCGGGAGCCATTTTGACTTCCCTGCCCAACAGCTCGCTGAGTCTTTTTGCGGCCGGTTTAAGGCTCATCGAAGGCGTGGCTTTTCCTTTCGGCCTTCCCAGGTGGGACATCAATATCAACGCGGCATTCTGATCCAGAAGATATTTTAACGTAGGCAGTGTTGCCGAGATACGTTTATCGTTGGTAATCTGTAATTTATCATCCAGCGGAACATTATAGTCAACGCGCACCAAAACCTTTTTACCCTTAACATTAACGTCTTTAATAGTTATTTTCATTTAATACCTCCCCTGTGAGACTCAGATATTCAATTGTGCCTTCTGTCATTTATAAAAACCTGCCCCTGATGCATTTTTGCGTACTTCTTCAGTTCTGATAATATATCCACTATCTGCCCGTAATGACTTATTTCTCTCTGCTGGTTAGATGCAGCCGCGGCAGATATTGTCATTATAGGGAAATTTTCATGAACGCCTTTTCTGTTGGTAGTAGCCACGTAGCCGTTTTCCATGTCTTCCCGATTGTAATATTTGACCATCTCCAGAGAAAAACACTTATTAACCTCGTCATAGATGGTCTGAGCCTTATCGGGGGTTGTGAGGACAATAAAATCGTCTCCACCTATATGCGCTACCATGTCCGTTTCGTTGCCTAAACGATAGACTACATCAGATATCAGGCCGGCAAGAAACCGAATGACCCTGTCGCCTTCCCGATAGCTGTAGCTGTCGTTAAACGCCTTAAAATGGTCTATGTCAAAATAGCAGAGCGAAAACACCGTTTTTGATTCTATCAGTTTCACAACTTCTGATTCAAGAGTAACACTTCCGGGGAGTTTCGTTAGGGGGTTGACGGACATGTGTTCTTCAGTCCTTTTTAAAAGTCTTTTAACCCTTGCGGAAAGCTCCTGCGGCACAAATGGTTTTAATATATAGTCGTCAGCCCCTACCGAAAGTCCTGCTATCTTGTCGTTGGGGCGGGTTCTTGAGCCAGTCAATATTATTATGGGTACCAGCCGCAGGTGGTTATCCTGCCTGAGTTTCTGGCATAATGTCATGCCGTCCATCCCAGGCATCACGACATCCATAATTATCAGGTCCGGCAGATGTGTCTTTGCCAGCTTGTAGCCTATCAAACCGTTGCCGGTCCTTATAAGCGAGTAGCCGTCTTTAGACAACGTCATCTCGAGCAGGTCACTTACTTCCCTGTCGTCGTCTATTATAAGGATTTTTTTGGGATTGTCCATTAATCCTCTAAAGCGTCAATGACGCCAAGACATATATTTTAGAACCCCGTTAGAGGGCATCTCCAACGGGGTTCCAAATCCTAGACTACATCTTAAATTGTCTTAAATGCCTTTCTTGTTCATGAGGCCGATGAGGTCAACAACTCTGTTTGAAAAGCCCCATTCGTTGTCATACCAGGAAAGCACTTTCACGAAATTACCTTCTATAACCTTAGTGCTCAATGCGTCAACGATCGAGCTTAGCGGGCAGTGATTAAAATCTACGGAGACTACGGGGTCCTCGGTGTATCCCAGGATACCTTTCATTTTTCCTTCAGCCGCTTCTTTAAGAGCCGCATTCACTTCTTCGGCTGTTACATTTTTCTTTAATGTTACCGTTAGATCGACAACGGAAACGTTCGGTGTAGGGACTCTCATCGAAAAACCGTCCAGCTTACCCTTAAGCTCAGGAATGACAAGGCCAATAGCCTTTGCGGCTCCGGTTGAGGTCGGTATCATCGATATGGCGGCTGCTCTCGAACGTCTCATGTCAGAATGGTACATGTCCTGCAGTTTCTGGTCATTGGTGTAAGAATGTATCGTGGTCATTAAACCCTTTTCTATCCCCCATTTGTCATTAAGAACCTTTGCTATGGGCGCCAGGCAGTTGGTCGTGCACGACGCGTTGGACACAACATTGTGGTTTTTGGGGTCATACTTGTCTTCGTTCACTCCAAGCACAAGAGTGATGTCTTCTCCGGTCGCGGGTGCTGAAATGATGACTTTCTTCGCGCCGCCTTTTGTTATATGGTTCTCGGCCCCTTTGACTTCCTTGCCCTTTTTGTTCAAGCCGTCTTTCTTTACCGTGAACAACCCTGTAGATTCGACTACGATATCCACGCCAAAATCTTTCCATGGAAGCTCAGCCGGGTCTCTCTTCGCGAGGACTTTTATCTTTTTACCGTCAATTGTTATTTCGTCTTCTGCTGTGGCTTTGACCTCGCCGTTAAATCTGCCGTGCACAGAGTCATACTTGAATAAATATGCGTTTGTCTTTGCATCGGTCAGGTCATTTATGGCCACCAACTCAATGTTTTTGTCTTTCCTGTCGATTATAGCTCTTGCAACAAGACGTCCGATCCTGCCAAACCCGTTAATACCAACTTTGACTGCCATTTTACCATCCTCCTGTAACATTATTTAGATTTGCACTGTGACCGCAATTCTGAAAATAATATAATAATTTTTGTCTAAAGTCAACTTGAATACAAGCAACAAAACCAGGGTGTCGCATATCTCGGCCTCTTTAAACGGGTTCCGCAAATATTTTGAGGCGCAATCCCAAAATATTATCCAGGAATTTCTCTCGCATCACCTGACCGCTTTGATCAGGCCTGACACAAGATTGTAAGCCGCAAGCTCTACATCATCAAGAGAGAGTTGTTTGCAGGTAGCCCTGCCAGTGTATATTGTTTCGCCTTTCTCAACGTCCATCACACTTATAGTCAAAAGATAATGCTCGCCGGATTTTCCCAGAGTTCCGACTATCATCTTGTTGACATTTAATACCCTGCCAATTTTCACGGCGCACTCAGTTGAGGCACATCCGTCTTCACGAAAACCCTGTTCAGAAAGGGCATTATCCATGATGTCCCTGTCCACGACCGTGAACTTCTTTGCCTGAACAAGCAGAGCTCTGAATATCTCGGTCGTGGATGCCGA
>CAZSIW010000306.1:0-3273 GCA_964606755.1 uncultured Elusimicrobiales bacterium
GACTTACCTTATAAAGTCAAAATTGATGAGCGAACAGTGGATATACCTTGAGATCAACCCCGGCCAGGACAAGAGCTCTGTAAAGGGCGCTTATACCGCGGCAGGCTCAGACCCCGATTCGGATATATTCAGGGCAAAAGCCGTTCCTCCCGCCATCGCACAACAGCTGATCTCCGCCAAAACCGCCGTAACTTTAATCCCTTAGTAGCAGATTCGCCTGAGGTCCATGCCTTCCGCACTAAGCTGGATAATGAGACCTAAGACCCTCTGCATCATATATTCAATACTTTTCAATGTATTTTGCTGTTTATAGGTTTTCAAATAAAGATGGGTGTGTCTGAGACACACCCCACAGCGTTGTATCATGATATTCAATCTTTTCAGTGTCTTTATTAATGTTTCTTTGGGTTTCCGGCAGGGGGGGTGACGCCGGGCGTCACCCCCCCCTCGCAGCACCGAAATTATCATTATTTTTACGTTCCAAGGTAGGCTTTTCTTACCCTTTCGTTCTCCAAAAGCTCTTTACCCGTACCGGAAAGCACTATGCCCCCTGTTTCAAGGACATAGGCTCGTGAGGCTATCTGAAGGGACTTTTTGGCGTTCTGTTCAACCAAAAGCACAGTTATCCCGTCCTGGTTGACCTGTTTGATTATTGAAAACACTTTTTCAACGATTATGGGAGCAAGGCCCATGGAAGGTTCATCGAACATTAAGAGTTTGGGCTTTGCCATCAGCCCGCGAGCTATTGCCAGCATCTGTTGTTCCCCGCCGCTCAGGGTGCCCGCGGCCTGAGTTTTTCGCTCTTTAAGGACCGGGAAAAGTAAATACATCTTATCCAGCATCTCTCGCACCGCAGTGCGGTTGTTTTCCGGGAAAGCGCCCATCTCCATGTTTTCCTCAACGCTCATCTTGGGGAAAACCTTCCTGCCCTCAGGTATCTGAACAAGGCCTTTCCTTGCGATCTTCCATGCAGGCACGCTGCTTATGTCTTCGTCCTCAAACCGGATAACGCCCTTTTCAACAGGCACGACCCCGGAAATGGCGTTGATCAGATTGGTTTTTCCTGCGCCGTTGGCACCGATTATGGCGACTATCTCGCCCTTATCAAGGCTTATGCTCACACCCTTCAAAGCTGCTATTTTACCGTATGAAACGTTTATTCCGCTTACATCCAACATAATATTATTCCTTTTACAAATCAAATATAAAAGATTAAATATCAAAATTTTTGATTTTTGATGTCTGATCTTTGAATTACTTTATTCAGTGCCAAGATATGCCTCAATCACTTTTGGGTCCTTCTGAACCTCGGCCGGTGTGCCCTCGCTTATCTTTTTGCCGTAATCGAGAACAACGATCCTGTCTGAGACGCTCATTACTACCTGCATCTGGTGCTCTATGATTATGATGGCTATATTTTTTTTTCGGATGTCGCTTATCAGGGCCATGAGGTTTAAACTCTCTTTAGGGTTCATGCCTGCCGTGGGTTCATCGAGCAAAAGGAGGAACGGTTCAGATGCCAGCGCCCTTGCTATCTCAAGCCTCCTCTGATCTCCGTAAGAGAGGTTCTTCGCGAGCTCGTTGCCGGATTTAAGAAGCCCGACCGAATCGAGTATTCCTCGGGCCGAATCCTGTATCTGTTTTTCTTCCTGTCTAAACCCTCTGGTGCGAAAGAGTGCATCGGCAAGTTCAGAATCCGTGCGAGAGTGCCTGCCTACCATTACGTTCTCCAGAACCGACATGTTCGAAAACAGCCTTATGTTCTGGAACGTCCTTGCGATGCCTTCCGCAACTATCCTGTGGGGCGGCTGAGAATCTATTTTTCTTCCTCTGAACACCACCTCGCCGCTGTCGGGTTTGTAGACCCCTGTGATAATGTTGAACAGCGTCGACTTGCCGGCGCCGTTCGGGCCGATGAGCCCTATGACCTCGTTCGGGCGAACGCTCATCGTGACACTCGATATAGCCTCAAGGCCTCCGAAACGCTTTGTGATGTTATCAACTTTTAGTAGTTCCATTTTATTTAGCCGTGGTTGTCATCCCCGAATGACTGTATCGGGGATCCAGAATCTGTTTACAAAACACTGCAACTTCCTGGATTCCCATTTTCACGGGAATGACAGACACTTTACTATTCACCTTTTTCTTCCGTGTGAAGTTCAAGAGAGCGCCTCTTTGACGGCAACAGGCCCTGCGGCCTGAATATTATTACCACTATCATCACTGCCCCGAAAACAAGCATTCGGTGATCTACGAACCTGGTGCCTAGGCCGCTCCTGAGCAGTTCGGGCACACCTACTAGCAGGAACACCCCGAGTATCACGCCCGATATGTTTCCCATACCTCCTACGACTATCATGGCAACAAGGAATATCGATTCCCAGAACGTGAACATCTCAGGCGAGACAAACCCCACCCAGTGGCAGTATATCGCACCGGCGAGAGCACCGAACATTCCGCTTATTACGAACGCCACTGATTTCACGCCGGCAACTCCTATGCCGGAAAGCTCGGCGGCGAGTTCGTCTTCCCTGACCGCGACGAGCGCCCGGCCTATGCGCGAGTGCTCAAGCCTGTAGCTGATCGCGATCAGGATAAAAACAAAGAAAAATATAAGGTAATAAAAATGTATAGTCTCGGTGAACGTGAACGAGAGCAGGTGGATGTCTGCAATCTTCTCGCCGACACGGGGCAGGCCTTTCGGGCCGTTGGTTATGGAGACACAGTTGTTCGCGGCTATGCGCACTATCTCGCCGAAAGCGAGCGTAACTATCGCCAGGTAATCGCCGCGCAGTTTTAAAAGCGGCAGGCCCAACAGGTACCTGATCGTCCCGCCGACCATCATTGAGATTGGAATGATGAGCCAGAATGATACACCTTTAATACTCAGTATCGCCGCGGTGTAGGCGCCGATCGCGTAGAAAGCCATAAAACCAAGGTCCAAAAGGCCGGTGTAACCGATCGTGATGTTGAGGCTCAGGCAAAGTATTATGTAAATACCGATGAGGCTGAATATGTAGACTAGGTAAGGATTGATATCCATGACCAGCAGAGGGAATACTGCTACAAGCAGAACGATCGCAAGCACGAAAATGATTTTATTATTGTTAAAAAGCTTCATATCTTTTCTGTCACCTGCTCGCCGAACAGACCGCCGGGCCTCACCATAAGCACAATGATAAGCACCGCGAACGAGATGAGGTCCTTGTTTTGTGAAGATATATAGCCCGCCGAGAAAGCCTCCAACACCCCAAGGATAAAACCACCGACCAT
>CAZSIW010000307.1:0-3257 GCA_964606755.1 uncultured Elusimicrobiales bacterium
AACCTGACAGCACATTTTTAATAAAGCATTACAAAGTTAACGCATTTTTGTGGTTTACCAGATCAAAAAAGTGTCAGGTAGGAGTAGCGCCAGATATGCGCCGAACGCAAGGAAGGGGCCAAAGGGTATATATTCTCCCCTGGCTTTTCGTTTAGAAAGGATCAATAGTATGCCTATCACGCTGCCGGAAAGCGAAGCCAGAAATATCGCCATGAAAGATCTTTGAATGCCCAGTAGAGCGCTCATGGCGCAGATCAGTTTAATGTCACCGCCGCCCAGCGCTTCTTTTTTGAATATAAGCGATGCCAGGTAGCTGACAAAGATAAAAATAACACCTAATAACACTGCGCTTCCAAGTGACACAAGAAAACGAGCGAAGGGCTTGTCACCGAAGACGGGATTGAAAAAGCTGAATATTATCGCGATTATAAAAATAAACAGGTTTAAAGAATCGGGTATAATCTGGTGTTTCATGTCGATCACTGTCAGTATCAGTAACGCTAGAGTAAAGAAGACGTAGGCGAGCAAACTGGCGATGTCACCGTAGAAACGGACGCACACTATGGACGTTAATATCGCGCTTGTTAGTTCTACGGCGGGATACTGCAGAGGAATATGCTGGTTGCAGCCTCTGCATTTGCCTCGAAGCAAAAGATAACTTACTACAGGAATATTATCGTACCAGGTTATACTGGTGTTGCATTCAGGGCAGTGCGAAGAAGGAAAGACAATAGATTCATCTTTGGGGATCCTGTAAATGCAGACGTTCGCAAAACTTCCAAGTATCAAACCGAATAGGAAAAATATAATTATGTATAAGAGCATAGTTTTAAAAAAAATCCCGTCCCACCAAAGCGGGACGGGATTTTCGTTACAAAACAACGATCAATAGCCTGCCCACACGACGTTCTTCGAGTCAGTGTGTGTGCAATCAACCCACACATTTCCCCAAAGCTCCGTATTGGCTGCCGGAGTGTTGCTACCTTGATAGCCCCACGATCCAGCGGAACCTGTGGTCTCAGTAAAAGAGCTGAAATCAACGGTCTCCACTACTGAGCTCTTGTCATGATACGGAGGACAATAGCACTGCGGTATGGCCTGCAAATACTTGCCGTTCTGCATGGTAAGTACCGACGCAAGGTCCATTGTCGTAGCACCGGAGGCATTTGACGGGAACCAGCCTTCGTTTTCTCCATAGTAGATCGAGATCGCGGAGCGCAATGCGCCCAGGTTGCCCTTTGTGGCACCTTCATTTGATTTACGGATAAGGTCAGCAAATTTTGGTATTGCAATTGCTGAAAGAATGCCGATAATAGCAACCACGATCATGAGCTCGATCAACGTAAAACCTTTTCTGTTTTTCATAGTTCTCACCCCCTTTGTGGACAGTATTACCACAATAAAAGTGTAACATTAAATTCCAGCCTTGTCAATCAAAATAATGTGGAAGTGTGTTATAACTCCCAAAAATACACTGATTTACCACAGTTTTTTAAAGAACTCGTTGTTGAACGGTTTCAAAGGATATGCGCTGAAATTCGTTTGGCTTTTTGAAGGAGGTTTTTTCGAAAAATGCCTGTAAAGCAACGCGATAGGCGTCAACACAAGATAGAACACAAGCGATAACAATATCTTTGAATTGATGGCGCCTAAAAGCGCAGCAAATTTCGTCCAGGTTTTTGATATCTTTAAGGTGAGCCCATCGCTGAGAACGCTTATTAAAAGCATAAGCAGCGCCAGTATAAAGAAGAACTTGACCCTGAATATCCAGTAGATGACCAAGAAAACCAGCGCTATTGAGTTGATGTTCCGGTGATGGTTAGTAGTCATTTTTTAAAATAGAGTATAGACGAACGGTGCCAGCGTAGATGTGCTGGAAAATACCATTAATAGCCCGATAATGATCAGAGTAATCACCATGGGAATAAGCCACCACTTCTTTCTTTCCATAAAAAACTGGTAGAGCTCTTTGATCATTTCGAAAGTTTTTTTCATTGCGGCCCCTTTTAGATATATTTAACTCAATTTCCCTTGTCTTCCATCGGTCTGTATGAATAATATTTTTAAAGAAGAAATTCCAGCCAATTATATATTAGCTCCTGAACTATTTCATGATCCTGACCTTGAGGGCTGATACTTTTTATCGAAAACAAAATCTCCCATTACGAGGCAGTCTATCTCCGTGCGCATAAAACACCTGTATGCGTCTTCCGGGGAGCAGACGATGGGTTCTCCTCTCACGTTGAAACTTGTGTTCACTATCACCGGACAGCCGGTAAGTTTCTTGAACGAGTCTATAAGTTTCCAGTATCGTTCGTTCGTGTGCTTGCTGACGGTCTGCAGTCTCGCGGAAAAATCGAGATGAGTAACGGCCGGGATGTCCGACCGGACATAATAGAGCTTTTCGTTCAGCTCAAGGATGGAGTAATTTTTCGGCAGCTCCAGCCTTCTTTCCTTTTTTACGTCAGCGACAAGGAGCATGTAGGGTGAATCGGTGGCCGCATCAAAATACGCATCCTTGTCCTCTTCAGTCACGGAAGGGGCGAAAGGCCTGAAACTTTCCCTGAATTTTATTTTCAGGTTCATTTTCTTTTGCATATCCTTGCTGCGCGCATCGCCCAGTATGCTCCGGTTTCCAAGCGCTCTCGGGCCCCATTCCGCTCTTCCCTGGAACCAGCCGATTACCTGGCCTTCTGATATTCTCTTTGCAATGTCTTCGCAGAGAAGATCGTAAGACCCGTAACGGTTGTAAACCGCGCCGTATTTATTTGAACAGAGCCTTATATCCAGCTCGCTGAATTCGGGGCCGAGGTAAGATCCGGACATGGAATCTTTTTTTCCGTCAGTCCTGCGCGGGTTATCGAACAGCATATGATAGGCCGCGTACGCGGCGCCCAGGGCGCCGCCGGCATCGCCGGCCGCGGGTTGTATCCAGATATTATCAAATATTCCGCCCTTTAGCACGCGGGAGTTCGCGACACAATTCAGCGCCACCCCGCCGGCGAGAACGAGGTTGCCGGAGCCGGTGAGTTTCTTCGCCTCATACGCCATTTTCAGCACGATCTCTTCGGTGACTTTCTGTATTGCAAGAGCGAGGTCGCAGTGGGCCTTATCTATCTGCGACTCGGGGACCCTTCTTTTCAAACCGAAGAGTTTTTCCCACTTCGCCTCATCCGCCATCTTGAGGTCTGTAGAGAATTTAAAATAGTTTTGATCCAGCCTGATAGAGCCGTCGTCCTTTATTTCGACGATATTAT
>CAZSIW010000308.1:0-3252 GCA_964606755.1 uncultured Elusimicrobiales bacterium
AACGAAGACGTGCTGGGCAGGGCTTTGTTGGCCGCCCGGTTCGCCATGTCGCCCGGACAGGCGTCAATAGACAGGGAGAGTTCAGGCAGGATACCGGCCCCCGAAAATCTCTATACTTTCGTTGTGAAGGCGTCGGATGAAATAGACGCAATAAACAGCGGCAGCATTAAACCCGGTTCCGGTACGGTCACTCGTGTGATCGATCTTCTTTTTGATGACCTGCTCTCGGATTATAACATGAGAAAGTTGTTGAAAGTAAAATACGGCGCGCTTAACGAAAGGTCCGTGAGCATGATATTCAAGGCGGCGTAATGGAATTTTTTTGAAGTTTTCGGCCAGGCCGGTTTCGTTCCCGCAACTATTTATTAAAGAATTGTTAAGTTTATGTTAATTTTTCCGTCGTAAAATAGCCACTTGTGAAATTTTTCATAAAGGTATTGACCTGTTGCGAAAATATATGTACTATTTTACTGCAGTCAAGTAATATCTGTTATTTTGAAATAAGACATACAAAAATATAGCCGGAACATATTGCCGCTTTTAGAAAGGCCAGGGAGCAATGTCCCTGGAGTTTTTTTTCCTTCAACACCCTATATATATGTAGGGATTGCTCTTAGGCCCAATATGTTGTATAATGGATAATGATCGCCAATCCCTTATACATTCCGAAAGACTGCCCGAAAAACGAACAAGTCCCTGCCAAAGCGGGGTGGATGGAGGTTTTGACACATGCGTTGTCCTTTCTGTAACAGTCCAGAAGACCAGGTGATAGATTCAAGGCCCCTGAACCAGTCTTCAGTGATAAGGCGCCGCAGGGAGTGTCTGGAATGCCACAAACGCTATACCACATATGAGCGCCTGGAAGAAACACCCCTTATGGTCATCAAATCGGACCAGAGGCGCGAAGTTTATGACAGAAGGAAGCTCCTTGAAGGCGTGATGAGAGCCTGCGGTAAAAGGCCGATCTCTACCGAGACCGTTGAAAAGGTAGTTACGGAAGTTGAATACGAACTGCAGGATTATGTGATGGAGGTCGATAGCAAGATCATCGGCGAGAAGGTTCTAAAGAAGCTGCTCGACATAGATCTTGTTGCATACATACGGTTTGCGTCCGTCTACAAACAGTTTGGGGATATCGACACGTTCCTTGAAGAACTTAAAAAGCTTAAAAAAGAAAACGACAAGAAAATGAGAGTTGTGGCTGAATAGAAATTATCATATCTAATTTAAGACGGCCGCTTGATTGCCCTGCCGGCAGGGCGGCCCGGTAAAAAAATCTGGGAGGATGTAATGGTTATGAGTCTGAGCAAAGAAGAGTTGATGTCCAAAGTTAAACCGGTCCTGACGCCCAACGCTCTTACCGTTCTGAAGAAACGGTATTTGCAGAAAGACGCGGAGGGAAATGTCACCGAGACGCCCGAACAGCTTTTCTGGCGCGTTTCCGAAAACATTGCCCAGGCCGACAGGATCTATGACCCAGACTCAAAGACCGAAGAGATCGCCCAGGAGTTTTACGTAATGATGGCGACGCTGAGTTTTCTCCCGAACTCACCTACGCTCATGAATGCCGGCAGGCCCCTTCAACAGCTTTCGGCTTGTTTTGTACTTCCCATTGAAGATTCAATGGATTCTATATTTGAAACTCTTAAAAATACCGCTCTCATACACAAATCAGGCGGCGGAACCGGATTTTCGTTTTCCCGCTTAAGGCCGCAGAGCGACATGGTAAAAAGCACAAGCGGGGTTTCAAGCGGGCCCGTGTCTTTCATGCAGGTTTTTAACGCGGCGACAGAGGCCATTAAGCAGGGCGGCACCAGGCGCGGCGCGAATATGGGTATCTTGAGGGTTGATCACCCGGACATAATGAATTTCATCGCCTGCAAGGATAAGAACGACCAGCTTACAAACTTCAATATATCGGTAGCGGTGACCGCGGAGTTCATGAACGCTCTTGAAGAGGACCGCGATTACGCGCTCTACAGCCCCCGGACGAAGGAAGTGGTCGGGCGCCTCAAGGCAAAAGATGTTTTTGAAAAGATAATCGATCAGGCCTGGAAAAACGGCGAGCCGGGAATAGTTTTTATAGACAGGATGAACGACGCCAACCCCACCCCTCAGATAGGCGAGATAGAGTCCACAAACCCCTGCGGCGAACAGCCCCTTCTTCCCTATGAATCATGCAACCTTGGCTCCATAAACCTTTCAAAGATGATCTCGAAGGGTGACGTAGACTGGGACAAGCTTGAAAAAGTTACAAAGACCGCCGTGCATTTCCTCGATAACGTCATAGACATGAACAACTTCCCCATACAGAAAATAGCCGACATGACCCGCTCCAACAGGAAGATAGGCCTCGGTGTAATGGGCTGGGCGGACATGCTTATTGAGCTTGGCATCCCGTACAACTCTCACGAAGCCATGCGCCTTGCCGAAAAAGTAATGGGTTTCATACACGAGAAGGCGAGAGCGGCATCCGGCGAGCTGACCCTCAAAAGGGGCACGTTCCCGAATTTCAAGAGCAGTATTTATGCCAACGGAACTCCCAGAAGGAACGCCACTCTCACCACCATAGCCCCCACTGGAACGATAGGCATAATGGCAAGCGCGTCGGGAGGCATCGAGCCTCTTTTCGCGATCGTTTACAAACGATCCAACTGCCTTGACAACAACGACATGGTAGAGGTGAACCCCTACTTCGAGAAGATAGCCAAAGAGATGGGTTTTTACACACCCGAACTGATGAAAAAGATCGCGGAAAAGGGTTCAATAAAAGAGTTCAAGGAAATCCCCGAGAAAGTCCGCAGGGTATTCGTGACCTCTCACGACATCTCACCCGAGGACCACGTAAGGGTGCAGGCCGCTTTCCAGAAGTATACGGACAACGCGGTCTCCAAAACGGTCAACTTCTGCAATGACGCCACGAAAGAAGACGTTTCGAACGTCTACAAGCTTGCTTATAAACTTGGCACAAAGGGCGTGACGGTTTACCGTGACAGGAGCCGCGACACCCAGGTGTTAAACCTTGACAACGCGAAGAAACAGACGCCTGAAGAGACGCAGGAAGCCAAATGGAAACCCAGAAGGCCGCGCAACAGGCCGTCCGTTACCCGCGGTGTTACCTTGTTAAAGCACACTGGCTGCGGAAAGATGTACGTTACGGTTAACGAGGACGACCACGGCCCCT
The DNA here is from genome assembly GCA_964606755.1 of uncultured Elusimicrobiales bacterium. Lineage (GTDB taxonomy): Bacteria > Elusimicrobiota > Endomicrobiia > Endomicrobiales > CAZSIW01 > CAZSIW01. The sequence continues at coordinate 3,185 of CAZSIW010000308.1, forward strand.
GCGAGGTGTTTACCCAGCTCGGCAAGTCCGGCGGGTGCACCGCGTCTCAGGCCGAAGCGGTCATCGCC